>JBBFKQ010000011.1 GCA_037481935.1 Aquificaceae bacterium
CTTAATCCTCCCTATGGGTTTTCCATGGGGAGCTTTTTTTTTACCATAATTTCTTATAACTTGCAACTCGGGTTAGGTATACCTCTTAAAGGTGCTGAAAGACCGTTTTATCCCCTCGTAAAGGGCATAAACCAGCGAAAGCCTGAAGTTTCTGTTCTCATCGTAGAAGGCAAAAAGACCCACATCAAGGTCCTTCTCTATGAGCAGTCTCCTGGCAAGCTCAAACTGCCTCTTTCTTCCGCTTTTGTGGGATAGCTCACCCTTTACCTCTATGCAAAGGGCTCCGAATTTTTTCTCGTCCTCAAGCCTTCCTTCTGCAAGGAACAGGATTCTCCCAAAGGATTGCTTCTCCTCTTCTGTGGGCTTCAGCTCTTCCCATATGGCGTGCAGGTCGCCCTTCTTTTCCTCAAGAAAGTAAAGAAATGCCTCTTCAGAAAAGGAATTTATCAGCTCCTCTATTCTTTCCTCAATCTCCCGCATGTTGTATGTTTTCTATGGCTATTATAACCTCTTCCGTGGGGTCTTTCCTCTCCTTTATCTTTTTCAGGAAGTCTTTCCCGAGAAGTGCCTTTAGCTCCTCTATCCTCCGCTTCAGGTCTTCAGTCTTCAACCCGTTCCAGCTCTTTATCAGAGAGAGTGTATACTCAGAAAGGGTGCAGTAGGTGCTTATGTCTTCTATCAGGTCTCTAAGAAAGTCATGATGTTCCACAAACTCTTCCCTTCCGATAAGGCTCTTTAAGAGGTTTCTTGCCTGCTCCTCCAGCCTTCCCCTGCATCCACCAGTTCTCCTTTTTCTCATCGCCCTTGAGTAGTGCTCCCAGAAGCTGGAGCTCAGGGGTAGAGACTTCTTCTGCGGGTTATCCTCCCTCACCAGTTCAAGAACCTCCTCAAAACCCACAGAAGCAGGCTCAGGGTTTTCATAATTCACATAACTGACAAATATGTCCTCCCCTCTTTTGATGAACACGATAAGGGAGTTCTCTTCTCCAGCTTTTGCCACCTTTATCCTCTGGGGCATTTTTTCTATTTCTTTTCTTATGTTCGGGCATGCCTTTTCTATTCTCCTCCATTCCTCCCTCAGCCTTGTTATGAGGCTCTCTCCTTCCGTAAGCCTCTCCACATCCTCGTAACTGGCGTTAATACGCCTGTAGAGCCTTGAGGGCTGGGGCTCTTCCTCTGGCGAGAGAAGTTTTGAATCCTCACCAAGAACTCTGTGAATCATAAAGAGCTTTTGCTGGGCTATCTCCCTTGACTTGACAATGTCTGCACCCCTCTCCGTTGGGAAAAAGTTTATTATGTATATTTCTTCATAGACCTTCTTCCCTATCCTGTTTATCCTTCCCACTCTCTGTATTACCCTTACAGGGTTCCACGGTATGTCGTAGTTTATAACAGCTCCTGCCCTGTTCAGGTTAAAGCCTTCTGAAAGCCTGTCGGTGGCAACAAGTATCTTATACTGGTCATCCCAGCTTTCAGCGCTGGCATCAAAGTTCCTGTATATGGTCCGTATTTTCCCCTCAAGGTTTTCATAGCCCTTCAGAACCATACCGGGAAAGAACTTCTCCAGAGCATCGCCCAGATACCTCGCGGTGTCCAGGTATTCGGTAAATATGACAACCTTTCTGTCCTTGAGAAGCTCCTCAAGACCCAGCACAAGCCTTTTGAGCTTTGGGTCATCATCTCCAAGCTCAAGCATGTCAAACTCTTCCATAAGGCTCTCAAAGAGTTCCTTATCTCTCTGAATGTCTTTGAGAAAGTCCTGATTCAGCTCCCCAATCCTGTATATTTTCCTGTAATCCCCGTAGTCCTCTGCAAGCCCTTCCAGCTCCTCCTCACCTTTAAGGAGCTTTTTAAGAAGGCTTCTGTCCAGAACAAACACATGTCTATCTTTTACAAACTCAAGGATTTTTTCATGGGTCTCCCGAAAGTTATCAAGGCTGTCTCTGAAAGCTCTGAAACTGCTTTCAAAACGCTTGACGAGCAACCTTCTCATGAAGTCATACAGGTTTCTCTGGTATAGCCTCTCAAACTCCTCTGGCTTTTCCTTCAGATAGTGGGCGGGATAGTAAAGAGCTCCCGTAAAGGAGCCTCCCTCCTCAAAGCTCTGGAAGGTATTTATAACCTTATCGTAGAATTCCATCTGGCTGTTTGTGAGCTCATAAAACCATTCTATGGGGTCCATCACCCTGGGCATGTCTATCTTTTCCTCGTAGTGTTTGAGGTCAAGCCTGTTTCTTCTTATGACCACAGGCTCAAGGATGCCTCTTATTTCCTTTGCTATGCGTCTGAGCCTGTCTTTGACCCTTTCTGGATTAACATCATCTCCTCCAAACTCCTGCTCGTATAGCCTTTTAGCCCTGACCCTTTTATCTTCCTGAACAGAGCTGTAGTATCTGAGGATGTAGGAGCAGTTTTCAAAGCTCTTCTGATAGGCTTCAAACTTCCCTTTGAGGTCTTTCTCCAGCAAAATGGAGGAATTACCTGGTGGTGTAAAGAGTTTGAGAAGGGCGTATATGTCAGAGGGTCTATTGTTAAAGGGTGTGGCGGTAAGCAGCAGAACTTTCCTGCCTCTACATATTGCCTGAAGATTTTGATGGCTACTTGTTCTTTCGTTCCTGAAGCGGTGGGCCTCGTCCACTATGACAACCTGAACCTCATCCTCATGCTTCCTTACATACTCCAGAGCACCATCAAGGTTGCCGGTCGAGAAAACTTCAAATTCATCCCTCAGGCTGAAGTTTCTCAAGTATTTCGTCCAGCCATAGTTCCCGTTGATGTCTCCAACCAGATGGGGAGGACATATGACAATACCTCTCCCTCCAAGCTTTCTTGCAACTGCGCAGGCAACCACTGTCTTCCCAAGCCCCACCACATCTGCAAGTATTACACCCCCGTGCATCTGACAGGTTTTTACCGCCTGAGAGACAGCTTCCAACTGATAGGAGTAGGGAATGAATCCGCTGGCTTTTATGAGCTCGGCAACTGTTCCATCCTCCTTGCCAGAATAAGAGTTCAGATAAAGGTTGACAAGGTATGCCCACGCCTGAAAGGGTGTCATACTCCTGAAGAAGGTCCTTTCCCTGAAGGTCCTTACAATAACATCCGGGTTCAGGGAGACGGCATTTCTCCACAGCTCGTCAAAGAAGGCCTCTGCCTCCTCAATCCCCCAGTCCTTGAGCTCCACATTAAACTCATGCTGTTCCTCAAGGCCTGCTCTGGTAAGGTTGCTACTGCCAGTTATAAAAAGGGCTGGTAATACATCGTCTTCCCGTTTGAAGATGTAAAGCTTAGAGTGGTTGGGCTTTCGTGTCTTTCTGATAACCAGCTTATTTTCCTCAAGTAATCTTAAAAAGAACTTTACCTGTTCCCATACCTCCGGTCTGTCAAGCTCTTCAGCCACAAAAGCCCTGGCAAGAGACTCACAAAAATCCTCCTCCATATCCTTTCTACTGCTGTGCTCCTGTGCATACTCATAAAGCCCATAGAGACCCTGGTCAACGCCAAGCCCCACAAGCACTTTTATGCTGTTTTCTTTGAGATTACCCTCCCTATCAAGCCTTTCAAGGGCTTTGAAGATAACATCAAGCCCAGAAAAATAAAAAAAGCCCACAAGGAATTTCATCTCTCTTACTTTTGGCATTATCTGCTCAAGCCTTTCCCTCAGGCTCCTCTGCCCGTAGTTGGTAATAAAGGGCATGGAGATTATTATATTTGCTACGATAAAATTTAAAAACCTCTGCATATAATTATTTACTGATGGCAAAGCGTATAAGATACGAGGACAGAAACCCAGAGCCCCTCATGCCCCCTTCGGAGAGGGTGAAGACCTTCAGAGAATACGCCTTTGGCTACTCTGTAAGCCTTGCCCTCGATGAAGCCCAGAGGTGTCTCTTCTGCAAGGATGCAGACCAGAGATGTATAAAGGGATGTCCCATAAATGTGGACATCCCGGGTTTCATAAAGAAGATAACGGAAGGGGACCTTGTGGGTGCCTACAAAAAAATAATAGAAACGGACCCCTTTCCTTCCATATGTGGAAGGATATGCCCACAGGAGAGACAGTGTGAGGGCTCATGCATCCTCTACTACGATACAGTAAGGGACAGGAAGAACAAGGGACTCCCCGTAAGTATAGGGGTCTTGGAGAAGTTTGTGGGAGATTTTATCAGGATTTCTGGGCTGGAGGTTGATGGCGAAAGGGTAAAATCTACCGGCTACAGGGTGGCGATAGTGGGTGCAGGACCGGCAGGGCTTGCCTGTGCTTACGACCTTGCCAGATGGGGACACGAGGTCCATGTTTTTGAAGCCCTTCCAAAGCCCGGCGGTGTTATGAGCTACGGCATACCTCATGCCAGGCTTCCCAGAGATATCATAGAATGGGATATAAAAAGGCTCCAGAGGCTCGGAGTTCAATTCTTCTTCGGTCATGTGGTGGGAAGAACTGTAAAGCTCTCTGAGCTTTTAGAGAGATATCATGCGGTCTTTCTTGGCGTAGGTGCCGGCAGAGGTTCTCTTGGCATAAGAGGAGACCATCTAAAAGGCGTATACTCCGCCATAGAAGTGCTCACAAGGGTTGGCTTAGTGAGATCTGACCTCTTCCCTCAGAGCGGAACGCCCGTTAACCTTGGAAGAAGGACTGCCATAATCGGTGGTGGCTTTACTGCGGTGGACTGTGCCATAACAGCCCTCAGGCTGGGTGTTGAAACCCATGTGGTTTACAGAAGAACAAGGGAAACCTCCTCTGCCCGTCAGGAAGAGTGGGACCACATATCAGAGGAGGGGGCCATAATTCACTGGCTTACCCAGCCTGTGGAAATACTTGGAGATGAGAGTGGGCATGTGATAGGGTTAAAATGTATAAAAATGACCCTTGGTGAGCCAGATGAAAGCGGAAGACCCAGACCGGTGCCAGTGGAAGGCTCAGAGCATGTTATAGAATGCGACTCGGTCATATTTGCCATAGGCCAGAAGGCAAACTCCGTAGCTTACGAGGATATGCCAGGCCTTGAACTCACTAAATGGGGGACTGTAAAGGTAGATGAAGGTTTCAGGACCTCCATAAGGGGCCTCTTTGCCGGCGGAGATGCGGTAAACGGCGGAGACACGGTAGTCAGGGCCCTTGCTGAAGGAAGAAAGGCTGCACATTCAATCCATAAATTTCTCATAGAGGAGGTTAGGTTATGAAAAAGGTTGCCTTAGCAGTGGGAGCTGTGCTCCTGGCCTTTTTTGTTTTTAGAGCCTGTGGGGAAAACCCTGAGAAATCGGCAAGAAACACAGTTAAGGATTTTATCGAGAACATCAGGGATGGGGAAGGAAGGGAAGCAGTGATGCTTCTGTATCCACCCTTCAGGGATGCACTTGTGCAGGATGTGAAGCTCCCTCTTCAATTAACAGAAATGAAACCTTCAGAGGTGCTTGCCTGTCTTCTTTCCTCCATGGGTGAGAACATAAAGAAGGTAAAGGTGCTTGACACAAGCAGAATAGATGACAAGCATGCAGAGGTTATAGTTAAGGTCACAGACAAGGAAGGAGTGGAAAAGATTTTCACCTTTATAGTGATAAAGGACGAAAAGAGGTGGAGGATAGCCAGCATATCGGGCATTAAATGAAGTTTCTCATATGGCAGACAGCCTATCTGGGGGATGTGGTGCTCGCCACTCCCCTTATAAGAACCCTAAGAAAAAATTTCCCATCTTCTCGTATTGCCTTTGTGGGCAGGAGCTTTATAAAGGAGCTTCTGAAGGGTTTTGATTTGGAGCTCATAGCCTTTGACAAGGGCGTATGGGAAAGCTTTGAAATAGTTGAAAAGATAAGAGAATACCAGATAGCCATAAGTCCACATATATCTGCAAGAAGTGCCCTTATACTTTTCATGGCGGGCGTGCCGGTAAGGATTGGCTTTGACAGGTCAGAGTTCAGCTGGCTTTATACGCACACAGTAAAACACAGGTGGGAGCTCCACGAGGTGGACAGAAACCTTGAGCTTTTAAAGCCACTGGGCATAAAGGACTACGACAAAAAGCCATGGCTGTTTGTATCCGAAGAGGAGAAAAAGCAGGCTAAAGAGAAGTTTGGACTTCCAGAGAATTTTGTGGTGCTTTCTCCCTTCTCCAACTTCAGGCTCAAGGAATGGAACATGGAGGGGTGGGTGGAGCTCGCAGGGAGGTTGAGCATAAGACCCGTAGTGGTGGGGACAGAAAGAGACAGAGAAAGGGCTGAGGTTTTCTGGGCAACAGGGGCTAAAAACCTGGTTGGCAGAACATCACTGAGAGAACTGATGGCAGTAATAAGCCTTTCAAGGGCTGTCATTTCCTGCGACTCATCCCCGGTCCATATAGCCAACGCCCTTGGGGTGCCTGCAATAAGCGTATACACGGCAACTTCACCGGATTACGGCTTCTATCCTCTAAAGGGTGAATACGTAAAACCACAGCTCTATTGTTCACCCTGCTCACCAAACCCAAAGGTATGCAAGACTGGAACTCATGCATGCCTGAGTATGGTCAGGGTGGAGGAAGTTCTTGAGGCATTAGAGAGGGTTCTTTCCTGATGGTTTATCACTGACTGGGCTATACCCAGGAAAAGTAAGGAAGCGAGCAGGTTGGAAGAACCATAGCTGACAAAGGGCAGAGCTATTCCCTTGGGAGGTATCAGGTTAGAGACCATGGCAAGGTTCCAGAGGAAAGAGTAAGCAAAGTTTATAGCAGTTCCAAAGAGAATAAGCTTTTCCATCTGCCCCTTAGCCATAAAGGCATGCCATAACAATCTACCCACCAGTATGGCATACAGGATGATAGCCAATAAAACACCGAGAAAACCCATCTCCTCCCCTACGATAGCAATCACGTAGTCCGTGTCCGAGGCCGGTAGAGGTCCCAGTTTCTGAAGTCCCTGACCTATACCTACGCCCATAAACCCACCCCTTGCAAGAGCGTAAAGAGACTGTATTATCTGGTATCCACTGTCCTCAGCATCCAGAAAGGGGTCCTTCCAGGCAGAAAGCCTCTCCGCCACATAACCCTTTGAGGTGAGTATGTAGTAGACCATAAGGGAAAATATAGGAATCACTATAAGGTAGACCCTTTTTGGAACACCGCCCACGTAGACCATAAGGGCTGTAATCAGTAGTATAAAGACCGCACCGCCCTTGTCAGGCTGTGCAAGTAGTAAAAGAGCCATGAGAAGAGGAAAAATTAGAGCCCAGAAAAGATGTTTCCACTGTCTCAGATTCCCCTTACGCACTATGTAATAAGAGAGGAAAAGGACAAGGGCAATCTTGGCAAACTCAAGGGGCTGGAGGCTGCCACCGAGGAGCCATCTGTCCACAGGTCTGCCAGTTAAAAGCTTTTTTATAAGAACAAGCAGAAGACTCAAAAGGGCAAGGAGAACGAGAAAATAGGGAATGCCACCGCTCATATATCTTCTGTAATCAAGCCTTGTAAGAAGGCTTGCCAGCAAAAAGCCAGAAATAAAAACTAGAATCTGAAGGAGTGGTTTTTTGTATATGCTCAGATTCTGGTAGGAGTCCATCAGGTATGGGACCGTGTTTACGCTGATTATGACAGCCTCACCCATAAAAAAAAGAGCAAAGATGCTGAATATTATCCATGCATCCCAGTTTTTCAACACTGCAGATAAAAGTATAGCAAAGGGTCAGACAGGGTGTATAATATATATGAATCCGGGGTAGCTCAACAGGCAGAGCAGGCGGCTGTTAACCGTCAGGTTGGGGGTTCGAGTCCCTCCCCCGGAGCCAGTAAAAGCATGGTAGAGATAAGAGGAATTACTCTTCCAGTGGTGCTGATAGAAATAAAGGAAAAGGGGGATGTGGATACCCTTATAGAAGAGATAAAACAGAAGGTTTCTTCCAGACTGTTTGAAGGCAGCTATGTGCTTATAGATGGTAAGGGCTTCCTTAAAAGAGGAGATATTGAAAAAATAGAAAAGGCTCTTACGGACAGAAACATAAAGAGCGTAAAGAAACTGAGCTCGGCTGGACTGGAGGAAGGCAAGAGAGACAGGCTCCTTGTGGTTCAGAAACACCTTCGTTCAGGTCAGAGAGTGGAACATAACGGGGACATACTGGTCCTTGGGGATGTAAACAAGGATGCACAGGTGATAGCAACCGGAAATATAATAGTTATGGGCAGACTCAGGGGGATTGCCATAGCTGGAGCACTGGGAGATGAAAGGGCTGTGGTTGTCGCTCTTGAAATGGAGCCACAGCAGGTAAGAATAGGGAAAAAGGTTGCCATTATGGATGAGGAAGAAAGAAAGTCCCCTGGCTATCCAGAGGTTGCAAAAATTGAAGAGGGTAATATAATACTTGAGAGGGTCTGAATGAGCAAGGTTTTTGTGGTAACATCAGGAAAGGGGGGCGTAGGCAAAACCACAATAACAGCCAACCTTAGCGTTGCCTTAGCAAACTTTGGGAGAAAGGTTCTTGCGGTGGATGCGGACATAGGGCTCAGAAACCTTGACATGATACTGGGGCTTGAGAACAGGATTGTTTACGATGTGCTTGATGTGCTTGAAGGAAGAGTGGAGTTTCACAAGGCTCTGGTAAAGGATAAAAGGGGGCTGAGCCTCTGGCTCCTTCCCGCCAACCAGACAAAGAACAAGGATGCCATAGACAGGGGAAGGTGGGTAGAGCTTATAAACAGGGTTAAAGAATCAGGCGAGTATGATTACATATTCATAGATTCTCCCGCTGGTATAGAACAGGGTTTTCAGATAGCTGCGCTGCCTGCAGACACAGCCCTGGTGGTGGTAAACCCTGAAGTCTCTTCCATAAGGGATGCAGATAGGATTATAGGCTTGCTGGAAAACATGGGCAAGAAGGAATACTACCTTGTGATAAACAGGATGAAGTGGGATAGCGTGAAAAGAGGTGAGATGCTCTCAGTGGAAGACATAGTGGACATACTGAAAGCCCAGCCCATAGGCATAGTGCCGGAGGAGCCAAAGCTGGTGGACTTTACCAACAGAGGAGAGCCCATAGTTCTCTCAAAGGACTACAATGCATCAAAGGCAATCTTAGACATGGCAAGAAGGCTTGAAGGTGAGGATATACCTATGGTCCGCTACGGTGAGAAAAAGGGCCTTCTTGAGAAGCTTCTGGGTAGATAGCTATGATATGGGACCTTCTTTTTAACAGAGGCAAGAGTAAAGATGAGGCAAAAAGAAGGCTGACTCTTGTGCTTTCATACGAGAGAAAGGGTCTTCCACCAAACTTTGTTGACAGGCTAAGAGATGACCTCATATCCGTATTTTCCAAATATCCTCAGTTTGAGGTTAAAAAGATAGAGGTGGACATAAAAAGGGATAAGGACAATTTTGATGAGCTCTGGATTAGCATACCCTTCAAGCAATGAAAGGTCCTGTTTTCCTTCTGGACCTTGATGGAGTTCTTGTAAAAGACAAGGCACTGAACCCCTTCGGCGACACGGTTGTCTTTCTTGAAGAACTCAGAAGGCTAAAGATACCCTTTAGAGTGGTTTCCAACAACTCCACAAGGCCTCCACAAAAACTCATAAGTGCCTTAAGTGAGAAAGGCATTGCGCTTATGGAGGATGAACTCATTACTCCTCTGTCTCTTCTGGGAAGCTATCTAAGGAGACAGGGTGTAAGAAAGGTTCTGTTTATAGGCATGCCTGCTGTTGAAGAATACCTGAAAGAACTTGGCTTTGAGGTGGTTCAGGACCATATGGCAGATGCAGTTGTAATAGGTCAGGACAGGAGCTTGGACTTCAAAAAGCTCAAGATGGCAACCTCTGCCGTATTCCTGCACAGTGCCATATTAGTCCCCATAAACATGAGCAGAATAGTAAAAGATGACGATGGGCTTTACTTTCCGGGTGCAGGCTCCATCGCCCTTGCCATAGCTCATGCATGTAATTACGATAAAGACCTGCCAAACCTTGGAAAACCTTCAGAAGAGTTTATCAGGTATGCCCTTATGGGGCTGGATGGTGAGGATATCTATCTGGTGAGCGACGATGTATACACGGACCTGCTGGGTGCCAGAGACCTTGGCTTGAAAACCGTCTTTATGACCACAGGCAAGTATAAGAGAGAAGAACTCCTGAAAGCGGACTTTAAACCAGACCTTGTCTTTGACAGTCTTACACGGCTACTGGACTACCTTTATAAAGCTGTTCTTTCTTAACCTTTCAAGAAGCTCCTGCCTTCTTGCTTCAATTTTTCTGGCAAGGAGTTCTTGCCTTTGCTCCTCTACGCTTTTGCCTTCCGTCACCTCTTCTTGAGAAATTACCTTTGCAATGTATATGTGGTCCTTGTCTTCGGCAAAGACAAGCTGTCCAGGGCTGGACCTCCAGACTTCTCTGTCAAGGGCTTCAACCAGTTCGCCTCTGCCAACCCTGAGCCTCTCCACCTTCAGACCCATTTCCCGTGCCAGGACTTCAGGCCCTTTTGTGGGTTCAAAGATAGCTTTGAGTTTTCCTTCGTCCTTTCTGTCCACCACAAGAAGCTCCACCTCTCTTACCAACTTTACATTTCCACTTTTCAGCCTTTCCAGCTCAAGCTCCACATCAGAGACCTTTACCTCTCTCTCAAGAAAGGCCCTCAGCCCCTGTGTAGCCAGAAGTTCCCTCTCTAAAAACCTCCTCAGGTCCTGAAGGGTAAGCCCCTCCCTTGCAAGCTCTTGAGCTATACCGTCAATGGTCATCCTGTTTGCCCTGGCAATGCTCTGAAGTGCCTCCTCTATGAGCTCAGGGGGAACCTGCAGACCTCTCCCCATGAGAAACTGATACAGAAGCATATTTTCTATGAGCTTATCCAGAATTTGCTTCCTGTCTGAGGTTGCGTAGTATAACATGCCCATCTTTATATCGCTTTCAAGGACTGGTTCTGAGTTAACAGAGGCCACAACTCTGTCCACAAGTGTTGCAGAGAAGCTCAGAGTTGACCAAAGTAGAATTCCACAGAATATCTTTTTGAAGCCTCCTGAAACCATCTCTGAAAAACCTCCTGCCTTTTTTCCCTGAGAAGCTTTTCCCTTACTATGGGCCTTGCTTCTTCAAGGGGCATTATACCACTTCCCCTCCTGTCTGCCACCCTGAAGATAACATAAAGGCCACCCACCTCTATGGGTCTTGTGGTCTTGCCCACCTCGTAAGGATAAAGCTGGCGCCTGACTACCTCCGGTAGAGTCTGTATGGAATACCACATGGGCTGACCAGCCCTTACACCACTTTCCCTGACCGTAAGTCCTCGTGAGAGGCTGTAGTATACCTCGTTGGCCGTGTCAAGGCTGTCTGAGGTATACCTATCCAGGAGCACCTGTGCCGGAAGCTTGAAGTCTCTCAGGTTAAGGTAATAGTAAGCGGTTATCTGACCTTCCTTGACCTCAAGGTCTCCTGCTATCCTGCTTATTATCCTCTGACTCAGCATCTCTGTGGTTATAAGGTCCTTTGCCACATCGCTAAGGCGCTTGCTACCTATATGCTTTTCCACATATTCTTCAAACTCTCTGGGCGTCACGGATATGCCCATCCTTCTGGCTTCCATATGTATTATCTTGCTCCTGACATACTCCACTATAAATTCCTGAAGGTCTCTGGAGGTGGCTCTGGCGATTGGAAGGTGCAGTATCTCTCTCCAGTAGGCGTTAAAAGCCTGACGAACCTCGTTTAAGGTTATCTGTTCTTTGTCTATGCGTGCCACAACCCTTGCTGACGCAAGGTTCAGAAGCACAAGGATGATAAGGATTAGCTTCATGGGTATATTATAGCAATATGCAGGCAATTATCACCATAGGGATACTGCTCACCTTCAGTCTCCTGGGCCTTTATGTAAAAGAGCCTTTTTCCAGGCTCATGCCCGCTGTTCCTTATCTTCTTGCACTCATTATGCTAAGCATGGGTATAACTCTGAGAAGTGCGGACTTTTTTGAGGTTTTCAGGAGACCTGCAAGAATAATCTATGCGGGGCTTTTACAGTTCACCATCATGCCCTTTCTTGGCTATAGCCTTGCCCTCCTGCTCCGGGTTGATGAAAGACTTCTTTATGGTTCGGTTCTTGTGGGCTCCGCTCCCGGCGGAACTGCCTCCAATGTGATAACATACCTTTCAAGGGGAGACCTTGCCTATTCGGTAAGCATGACCACCTTTTCCACTCTCATATCACCCGTGATGACTCCGCTTCTTACCTATTTTCTTGTGGGAAAAAGGGTTGATGTGCCCCTGTATTCCATGACCAGGGACTTACTGCTCATAATCCTTCTGCCGGTGATCGCAGGGATAGTAATGAGAAGGCTCTTTCCGCGTGTATTATATCTTGAGAGGATTTTGCCATACATTGCAGTTTTCTTCATAGGGCTTATAATCGCAACTGTTCTTGCTCTAAATGCAGACAGGCTCAGAGGTTCAGCTTTATCTGTATTTGTCCTCGTGATGCTTCACAACCTGCTTGGTTTTCTCCTCGGATACACCTTTGCAAGGCTCACTGGTCTTGACAGAATAAGATCAAAGACCCTTTCCATAGAGGTAGGCATGCAGAATTCCGGGCTTGCTACAGTGCTGGCTCTCAGGTATTTTCCTCCAGAGTCTGCCCTGCCGGGAGCACTTTTCAGTCTTATGCAGAATGTAAACGGTCTACTGCTGTCTATAATCTACAGAAGGCTATGAGAAGGCTTGTGTTTCTTGCATCCCTTTTTGTCTCTTCCTGTTCCATTACGGTGCGGGAGAAACTGCCAGAGACTCGGGGTCAGCTCAGGGTCAACTGTCCTGAAGTTATTCAGACTAAGGGCTTTTACTGCAAGGGAGACAGAGCATACAGCAATCTCCTTCAGAGCGGGAGCAGAGTGAAAGTGATAAGCCTCCTTACGGGAAAGAGCATAACCATAGCGGTTTTCAGAGGGGAGGAGGAAAGGGGTATATGCGTGCCGGCAAGGTTTGAAAGTCTACTTGGCGGTGAGCCATTTCCTGCAAGGATTGAGGTAGAAAGGTGTGGCATAGATGACAGGAGAATCTGCCCTGCCTACATAAGGGGTCTTGCCAGCTACTACGCAGACCCTTACCATGGAAGACAGACACCTTACGGAAGAGCCTACGACATGCACGGCTATTATGCAGCAAGCCCAGACCTGCCTCTTGGCAGTCTCCTCATGGTCAGAAACCTGAAGAACGGAAGAGAGGTCAGGGTGAAGGTAATTGACAGAGGGCCTCTGAAGGCGGGAAGGGTGCTTGACCTCTCTTACTCTGCTGCAAGAGACCTGGATATGATAAAAGACGGTGTGGTGGAAGTTCAGGCTCAGGTGTTAAGATGTGGGGAGTGAAAGGAGAATCACTTGCCCCTGCAGCAGCTCAAGGAGAGGCTTGACAATTTTTCATCCATATAAGACAATATATTATCAATGAACAGAGTAAGAGAAAAGCGACAACTGCTTGGGTTTTCTCAGGAAGAGCTTGCAAGACTGGCAGGCATTCCAAGAACCACCATAAGCGCCATTGAGTCGGGCAGAGCCGTCCCCTCAGTAGATTACGCCATAAGGCTTTCTAAGGTGCTTGGATGCAGCGTGGAAGAACTTTTCTCTCAGGAGGAGTTTATTCCTTTTCCGGGCTTTGAAAGGGGGCTCTTCGTAAGCTACAGGGTAGGGCACAGAAAGATTCTTTTTCCTGTAAGCCTCGCAGAAAGTAAGGAAAGTCCTGAAGGCTTTTTAAAAAAAGAGGGTATTGAATGGTTTGAAAAGAAGCACAGGCATACCTACACCTTTGCAGGCTGTGACCCATCCTTCAAGCTCCTTTCAGAAGCACTGAGAGAGGAAGGGATAAGGCTTCTGGTTGTAAACCTCCCAAGCATGAAGGCTCTTGAACTTTTAAAGGCGGGCTTTGTTCACATGGCAGGAATGCATATGGGAAGCTTTGAAGAAAATGTGAAGGTTGCAAGGGATTTTCTTGGTGAAGGATACAGAATTTTAAGACTTTTCTCCTGGGAAGAGGGGATAATGGCAAGAAAAGTTATCTCTCTCAGAGAGCTTGGAAGGAAATTATGGCTGGCAAGAGAAGAGGGAAGCGGTGCAAGAAAGGTCTTTGATGAGTTAAGGATAGACATGAACATAGAGAACTTTAGAGTGGTCACGGGAGGTCATGAGAACATAGCCTTCAGTCTGAAAGAAGGCTTTGGGGACGCCGGAATAGGCACAAGAGCCTCTGCCTTTGATTATGGACTTGATTTCATGGGAGTCAAGTGGGAGGACTATTGCCTCTGCTACAGGGAGGAGCTAGAGGAGGAGCAAGAGTTTTTAAGATTGCTTGACTTTCTAAGAGGGAAAAGATACAGCAGACTCCTCTCTTACCTGCCGGGATATAAGAAAAAACCTATGGAGGAGGTAGCCACATGAAAACATTGCTCCTTCTTCTACTGGGACTACTGAGCCTTGCACATGCAGAGCTTATAAGGGTATTTGCCGCCGCAGACCTGCGGTATGCCCTCAAGGAGATTGCAGGCCTTTATCAAAAGAGGTATCCAGAAGATAAAATAGAGCTCGTCTTTGGCTCTTCAGGCAAGGGCTATGCACAGGTCAGAGCTGGAGCACCCTTTCACATATACTTTTCTGCAAATATGAAGTATGTGGAGGAGCTATACAAAGAGGGGCATATAATAACAGAGCCAAAACTCTACGCAGTTGGAAGGATAGTAGTCTGGACCAGGAAAGACTCGCCTTTTGACCCCTCAAAGTTTCCGGATGTGCTTCTTGACCCAAGGGCCAGAAGAATAGCCATAGCCAACTGGGAACATGCTCCCTATGGCAGGGCAGCAAAGGAGGCCCTTGAAAGCTATGGAGTCTTTGAAAGGGTAAGAAATAAGCTTGTCCTGGGTGAGAATATATCTCAGACTGCCAGCTTTGTTTACTCTGGCGCTGCAGACATAGGCATAATAGCCCTTTCACTGGCTCTTGCCCCTCAGATGGAGGCAAGAGGAAAATACTGGCTCATACCAGAAGACAAGCACGAAAGGCTGGCTCAGGGATATGGAATAACAAAAGAGGGTGGCAAGCTGAAAAACAGCAAGAGGTTTTACGATTTCATAGGCTCACCAGAAGCAAGAAAAATATTCGTTAAATACGGCTTTGTCCTTCCGGGAGAGGCAAGGTGATGGTAGACATAAACCCCATCCCCATATGGCTCACCCTCAAGCTCTCCTTCTGGACAACCCTGATACTGCTCGTAATTGGTATCCCCCTTTCTTATTATCTAGCCTACACAAAAAGCAGGCTTGGACTTCTTATTGAAGCCCTTACCACACTACCCCTTGTGCTTCCACCTACGGTGCTGGGCTTTTATCTCCTTTTGCTCCTGAGCAAGCACGGCATCATAGGCTCTCTGTGGTATAAACTCCTTGACCGTCAGCTGGTTTTTCATTTTGAAGGTATAGTTATAGCATCTGTTATATACAGCCTGCCCATGATGGTGCATCCCCTTACATCCGGCTTCAGGAGCGTTCCACTCAACATAATAGAAGCAAGCTGGACGCTGGGAAAATCAAAGTTACAGACCCTATTCAGAGTCATCCTTCCAAACATGAAAGCGTCCGTGCTTACGGGCACAGTCCTGAGCTTTGCCCACACTATAGGCGAGTTTGGAGTGGTCCTCATGGTGGGAGGCAATATTGAGGGGGATACCCGTGTGGTCTCCATAGCCATATACGATGCGGTGGAAGCCATAGACTACGCAACCGCCCATGTATACGCAGGCATCCTTTTTGTGGCCTCCTTCATAAGCCTTGCCCTGCTGTATGCGGTAAACAGGAGGTGGAGCCTGTGATAAGGGTAAGGGTCAAGAAACTGCTTCACGGTTTTGATGGCGATTTCTGGCTTGATGTGGAGCTTGAGGTCAGGGGAACAGAGTTTCTGGTAATCCTCGGTCAGTCTGGCAGCGGGAAGACCACTCTTCTCAGATGCATAGCCGGACTTGAAAAACCAGAAGAGGGCTACATAGAGGTGGATGGGCAGGTCTGGTTTGATTCAAAAAGGGGAATAAACCTGCCACCTCAAAGGAGAGATGTGGGCTTTGTCTTTCAGGACTATGCCCTCTTTCCCAACATGACAGTGCTGGAAAATGTCATGTATGGTATGAAAGAGAAAAACAGAGATTATGCCCTTGAACTTCTGAGGATGGCTGGGCTTGAGGGGCTCAGGGACAAGAAACCAGACAGGCTTTCTGGGGGACAGAAACAGAGGGTTGCCCTTCTCAGGGCTCTGGCGAAGGAGCCACGGGTCCTCCTTCTTGATGAGCCCCTCTCCGCCCTCGACCCAGAGCTCAGGCAGGAGCTTCAGAAGGAGCTTAAGGACTTTCAGAGAAAATCCTCCATCCCAGCCCTCATGGTAAGCCATGACAGAGAGGAAGCATTAAGGCTTGCAGACAGAGTTATAAAAGTTCAGAGGGGCAGAGTAATAGAAGAAGGAGAACCGCAGAGAATTCTCCCAGATAGATATGCAACTCTCATAAGTAAAGTGCAGGAAGAAGACGGAACAATTCTCACCTTGCGAATCGGAGATAAACTGGCAAGCGTAAAGGTTCCTTTAGCCTCTCCTTAACTGAATCTTAACAGTCTTTGGGTAAAATACTATATTTAAGGAGGGTAATGATGAAGCTTTTTCAGGAACTTGAAGAGACAAAAAACCTTGTTCTTATGATGGCTGGTCTTGTAAAGGAGGCTGTGGATAAGGCTATAGAGTCTCTCAACAAGCAAGATTTAGAGCTGGCAGAAGAAATCATAAAGGGCGATGACCAGATTGACCAGATGGAGGTGGAGATAGAAAGAAGATGTATAAGGATGATAGCCCTCTATCAGCCAGAGGCGGTTGACCTGAGGCTTATAATGGGTATATACAAGATTGTTTCCGACCTAGAGAGAATTGCAGACGAGGCAGAGAACATAGCAGAGCGGTCAATTCTTCTTGCACAGGAGCCTCCACTGAAACCTTACATAAACCTGAACCTTATGGCTGCAAATGTAAAGAGCATGATAGAGGATGCGGTGCTTTCCTTTTTCCAGAGGGATACGGCTCTTGCCAAAAAGGTAATAGAGAGGGACGATATGATGGATGAGCTATACCATCAGGTTCAGAGGGAGCTCATAACCTACATGCTGGAAGACCACAGAAACATAAAGAGGTCTCTGCACCTTTCCTTCATAGCAAGACACTTTGAAAGGATGGCAGACCATGCAGAAAACATAGCGGAGATGACTATATACTGGTCTGAAGGAGAGGTGGTAAAGCATCAGCACATAAAGGAGAAGGAGATGCATTGAGGCTATACCTCGCCTTTATCCTTTCCTTCCTTACCTTCACACTCATAAACGTAGCTTTTCTTGATAACCTGAGGGAGATATGGGGTATAAGCTACCCCCTGGTGCTCCTAGTCATAAACCTTGACCTCCTTGTCCTGTTTGCAGTCTTTGTAATATTTTTCAGGAAGTTTATAAAAACCTACCTTACAGGCAGGAAAGGACCCCTGAGGCGCAAGCTTTCCACAAGCCTCCTTCTTTACATAATAACACCCCTCATTTTTCTCAACGTAGCAACCGCCATAATCCTCCTTCAGTCTACAAAATCCTTCATAAGTGGACAGCTCAAGGAAGTGGCAAGGAAGTCTGAAAGGCTCAATTTCATGATTGAGGAAGAGGAAAAAAGAAGGGTTGAAGGCTACAGAGAAGTTTTCAGATTGCTGAAAGAAAATGGTATGAAGCCAGAAGCATTTAAATCCTTCGAAGATGTGGTTGAAGTTGAAAAGGACCCGAAATGTAGAGAGACTATAAGTGAAAAGGCATACACATTATGCTTTGATGGCTACAGACTTCTTATTGCCAGAGAAGCCGGAATAAACTCTCTTATGAGAGACATAGCCCAGACCGCCACAGAACTCAGAAACATGGTAAAGGCAAGAGACATAATAGGGGGAGTGTATGTTTACTTTATAGTTCTTGCGGGTTTTGTCTCTTTTCTTTCTGCAGTATGGTTTGGTAATCTTGTGGCAAGGCATGTGAGCCTTCCCCTTGAAAAGCTGTCTCAGAGGGCGGGGGAAATAGCAAGAGGTAACTTTGAGGTCAAAGTGGATGTGCCCCAGACAGGCGATGAGGTTCAGGAGCTTGCAAAAAGCTTTGTCAGTATGAAGGAAGAGCTAAAAGGTCTATACGACAGGCTCAGCAAGGAAAGGGAAGTTCTCCTTACCCTGTTCAATGCCCTGCCTGTGGGCATAGCCTTCCTCTCAAGGGAAGGCGAGCAGTTTTACAACAGAACCTATGAAGAGCTTTCTAAGAAGGCAAACATAAGGCAGAGCGTGATAGAGCTTGAGATTGGTAAAGTAATAGTATACGAAGACCTTGAGGCGGTCATTCTTGCCGAGCGTTTCAAAACATGGCAGATGGCAGTGAAAAGGATAGCCCACGAGATAAAAAACCCCCTCACACCCATAAGTCTCAACCTTGAGAGACTTCTAAGGTCTCTGCAAAGAGGACAGTGTGATATGGAACGAATCGCCCAGATGGCAGAGCTGATGCTTGAGGAAATACAGAGAATTAAGGAAACCATTGACCAGTTTAGGAGCCTTTCCACAGACACAGAACCTCAGTTTGGAGAGGTTGACATGGGTGCAACCCTCCGTCAGATGGCAGGGCTCTATGAAGGATTAGAGATAGAGGTTATGGGAGAATTGAAGCTTGTGGGAGATGAGCGACTGCTCAGGGACATGTTTTTTAACCTCTTCAACAACAGCCTGGAATGGGGGGCAAAGAGAGTACTGGTTGGGCTGGGGAAAGACACCATAACTTACAGGGATGATGGGGTGGGCATAGAGGAGGGTAAAGAAGAGTTAATCTTTATGCCCTACCATTCAGAGAATCCCAAGGGTATGGGTCTCGGGCTTGCCATAGTAAGGCACATAGCAGAGCTTCATGGCTGGCGGGTGAGGGCTGTTCCTGATAAAAAGGGTTTCTATGCGGTCTTTGAACTCAGTTCAAGAAATGGAAGTATCTGAAGAACTCTTATAAGATGATTTTCCCATATAATTTCCAGCTCCTCCATAACTGCCTTCTCCTGCTCTTCCGGGGATAGCTTTTTGAAACTTTCAGACTTTACACCTCTCTCGTGCAGAAGAAGCGGAACAAAAACCTTCCCTATGGAATAAAAGGCAAAGGCAAGCTCCCTGTCTGAAAGATGGGGAAAACCGTTAAAGGTTTTGTAGGTCTTTATACCTGCCCAATTGGTCCAGTATCTGACCTCTGGGTCCTCAAGCCTCTTTTCATAGCCTCCCACATACATGGATATCAGGGCTTTGAAAAGCCTTTCATCCCTATCTGGGTAGAGGCCTGCTATCTCCTCAGCCAGTTGTTCCAAATCCCTTGAGCTTATTTCTCCATAATCTTTCAGAAACTGTTCTTTCCACCCCTCATACCTTATGAACTTCTGATGGGGCACCCTCAACCCGTTTCCTCCGACCTCTCATACTCAGGGCATTCAAGGGTTGAAAGGTCAACCTGAGGAGTCACTTCCCTTGTGTCTGTATGATAGCCACACACAAAGCATTCAATGGATACGGCATATCCCACATGCATGTGACCTATATCCCAGCCACAGAGAGGACACTCTCCTTCTCCAGCCCTGAGAAGCTCCATCAGCCTGTTCCCGTTTCTGAGACCTGCCTGCACAGCCTTTACCCTGTCTATTGACCTCTGCACCTCATCGCTGTTCCATTCGGAGCCACAATCAAGACATCTGTATTCAGCATAGCTTCCTTCCTTTATGAGCCTTATAACCTTTGTAGAACCGCACCGGTCATCTATGCATATTTCCCCAATGAGCTTTCTTCCCAGCCTGTCCAGCATGTTTTTGAAATCCTCCTGAGTGAGTCTCATGGGCACATCGTAAGCCCTGTAGCCACAACACTGACATTCTGCCTCCACCCTTGGATAGGGCTCGTCATATTCACAGACCTTGAGGGCTATCCTTTTGCAGTATGGACACAGCTCAAGATGGGTTATGCAGACCATAACAGCCTCCTTCTATAACATGTTATACCTTTTCAAAAGTTCAGCCAGCTCTCTGTCCTTCTGAGTAGGTGTTTTCAAAGCCTCCAAGAACTTCCTGTCCATTTCTTCACCCTTTTCAAATCTTTTTTCAATCTCCTTGCTCTTGTCCTCAAAGGGCTTTATCATACTTCTCCTATCCCATATGGCAAAGCCTATGGTGGCTGCTGTAATTCTTACAAAGGCACCAGCCATGATACCCATGTAGGTAAGTAACATGTCTATCTTTTTGTCCACCTGCTCAAATCTTTTGTCAATCTGATTAAAAGCAACCTCTACCTTTGTTTCAAGTTTTTCCATACGAATGTAAATGCTCCTGAGCATTTCCCTGTCTTCAAGGGTAAAGGGAACCTCCCTGGCATGTGCTATAGAGAGCAGAAGTGTGATAAGAATGAACAGAACAAACATATCACTCCTCCAGTATATAATCTATCACCTTCTGCAGGTTTTCAAGCCCCATGACCCTAAATCCCTCAAGCTCAAGCCCTCCTAGAACAACCCTCTTTATGCCCTCCAGACCCTTCCATCCCTCCAGAATTACAAGGTCAAAATCTGAGAAGTATTTTTCCACCACCTCAAGAGGGTTATCATATACCTTCTCCCAGAGGGTAAGCTTTTCTGGAGAAAGGAGCCCAACCTTCTCTGTGAGCCTGAAGATTCTGTGGGTGTCGCTGCCTTCCTTATCTGTGATGCCATGTCCCTTAGGGTCGTGCTTGAGATAACCAACTCTTAAACCCATTGCCTGCAACCGGGGGATGAGAGCTTCTATGAGTGTGGTTTTTCCGGCGTTATGGTGTCCTACTATGCTCACTATCTTTGGCACGGGCAAGCTCCTTTATGCTTTCCATTATATCCTCTGCCACTCTCCTGTAACCCCTGAGACTGTCCTCTTCGTGGTATACTCTGCCTTTTCCTATGAAGACTCTAATGGGATGTCCAGGTTTTGGAAACTTTGCTCCCCTTGGAAAAACCATATCCGTGCCTTCAATGTAAACAGGAAGGACCTGTTTCTGGCTTTTGACAGCCAGAAGACCAATACCCAGTTTAGGCTTCAGAAATTCACCAGGCTTTGCCCTCGTTCCCTCTGGAAATATGCACACCTTACAGCCGGAGTGCATGAGCTCAAGGGCTAGCTCAAGCACTTCAATGTCTCCAGAGCCTCGTCTGACAGGCAAAGCACCCATGTGAGGAAGTAGCTTTCCAAGGACCGGCACTCTGAAGAGCTCTTCCTTTGCAAGGAATCTGAGAGGCTCCGGGAATACGCTGTTAAGCACTGGTGGGTCAAGGTGGCTTCTGTGGTTGCTGGCCACTATGCAGGCCTCTGATGGTATATTTTCAAATCCGAAGACTTCTATGCGGAAAAGACTCCTGAAGGCTCTTTTAACTGGTGGGCACAGTGGGGCAAGGAATACCCTTGCAAGACTACTCACAGGACAACCACGGGACATTTTAGACTCCTTATTAGATGTAGGGAAACACTGCCTATTCTCTCTCTCATACCTCTTCCTCTTCTTCCCACAACTACCAGGTCATAGTCGCTGGAGTTTATGAACCTTACCATATCCCTGTAGGGGTCCCCCTCAAGAAGTATTAAGTTCATCTCCTTTTCACCGAACATATCGGTAAACATGTGCCTTGCCTCTTCTCTTTTGTCCTCAAGGCTCTTCATGTAATCCCCACTGTCCAGCTTATTCTTTAATCTGACAATGTTGATGGAATAAAGGAGGTCAAAGTCAAAGGGGAAGAGCTCCTTTAGCTCAAAGACAAACTCCACCTGCCTTAGGGACCTTTCTGAAAAGTCTACAGGGAGGCAAACCTTTTTTATGTCTGCCCTTGCACCTTCCCTGTAGACCCAGAGCTTCAGGCTGTCGGTGCCGGATATTATCCATTCTGGTATTGACCTTCTAAAAAGCTGTCTTCTGTATTTTACAAACAGGAGGTCGTAGCTATCCTGAAGGTGTTCCAGTGTGTTATCAGCAGCGCCGGGAAGGGTGTGAAGTTCGTAATCCTGAAAAAGCTCGCCCACAAACTTCCTCAAGGCATTCTCTCTTTCCTCTGAGGGCTTTGAAAAGAAGTTCATAAGGTCCCCAAAAAGGTTCTCCTCTTCCACCAGTAGAAAGTGAGGCTTTATTTTGGCTTTTGATAGAATTGACCTCACATACAAAAGGTAGTCATAATCTTCTTGCCATATATGAACTGCAACCCTTCCAAACATTACTCCCTATTTTTAACCTTTTGAAGAAGCATATGGAGGAAACTCTCTGGAGGCATGGAGCCGAGATTTCCCTCTCTTTTACCTCGCACCGAGATGCTTCTGCTTTCCAGCTCTTTGTCTCCAAGAACCACCACATAGGGCACTTTCTGAAGCTCCGCATCCCTTATGCGTGCGTTAAGCCTCTCATCCCTGAGGTCTGTTTCAACTCTTATACCATGCTCTTTCAGGAGATTTTCCACCTCTCTTGCATAGTCTCCATGCTTTTCAGGGGATATGGGTATTACCCTTACCTGCACTGGTGAGAGCCAGAGGGGCAGCAGTCCTGCATAGTGTTCAAGAAGAACTCCCACGAACCTCTCTATGGAGCCAAAGATGGCTCTGTGAACCATGTAGGGCCGGTGCCTTCTGTTGTCGGGTCCTACGTATTCCATGTCAAAGCGTTCCGGGAGGTTAAAGTCAAACTGTATGGTGGAACACTGCCAGAGCCTGCCTATAGCATCCCTTATTTTTACATCAATCTTTGGTCCGTAAAAGGCTCCGCCGCCCTCGTCCACCTCGTAGGGAAGCCCCACCTTTTCTACAGCCTTTCTGAGAGCTCCTTCTGCCAGCTCCCACTGCTCTGGGGAGCCTATGGCATCGGAAGGCTTTGTGGATATGTATACCTTGAAGTCTTCAAAGCCAAAGTCCCTGAGCATTCCCACTGCAAAGTCAAGGGTCTCGTGAATCACATCCTCCACCTGCTCAGGAGTGCATATAATGTGGGCGTCATCCTGAGTAAAACCTCTGACCCTCATGAGTCCGTGGAGCACCCCTGACATCTCATACCTGTATACGGTGCCCAGCTCTGCCAGTTTGAGAGGCAGTTCTCTGTAGCTCCTGACCTTGCTCTTGTATACGGCTATGTGGAAGGGGCAGTTCATGGGCTTTACAAAATACTCCTCGTGCTCTATGTCCATGGGGGAAAACATGTTTGGTCTGTAGTAATCAAGGTGTCCGCTTGTCTGCCAGAGCCTTGCGTTTCCCACATGGGGTGTGTATACGAGCTGATATCCTCTCTTTATGTGCTCTTCTTTCCAGTAGTCCTCAAGGGTCTTCCTCAGTATTGCACCCTTTGGAAGCCATATGACAA
The DNA here is from genome assembly GCA_037481935.1 of Aquificaceae bacterium. Taxonomy (NCBI): domain Bacteria; kingdom Pseudomonadati; phylum Aquificota; class Aquificia; order Aquificales; family Aquificaceae; species Aquificaceae bacterium. Next base: position 23,394 of record JBBFKQ010000011.1, read on the forward strand.
GCCCGGCACCCACCTCATCCTCTATAAGAAAAAGCTCAAGCTCTTTGCCAAGCCTTCTGTGGTCTCTTCTTCTGGCTTCTTCGTAGAACCTCAGCCTTTCCTCAAGCTCCTTTTTGTCCCAGAAGGCTATGCCGTATATCCTCTGGAGCATGGGTCTGGAGGAATCCCCCATCCAGTAGGCTCCTGCCACATGGGTGAGCTTGAACTCCCCCACCATGCCCGTTGAGGGCACATGTGGTCCTCTACAGAGGTCTGTAAAGCCATCCTGACCGTAGACAGATATGGTTTCCTGCGGGTCTATCCTGTCTATTATCTCCAGTTTGTATTTTTCCTTCATTTCTGAGAAGAGCCTTATGGATTCTTCCCTCTGGAGCTCCTTTCTGAAAAGGGGATAGTTTTTTGCGATTATCTCCCTCATCTTCTCCTCAATCTTTGGGAGGTCCTCTGAGCTCAGGGTGTGCCCTTCTATTTCCACATCGTAGTAAAATCCCTCTTCCGTTGTGGGTCCAACGCCTAAATGAACCCTGTCGTAGCCATAAAGCTCCTTGAGAGCCTGAGCCATTATGTGCGAAAGGGTATGCCTCATTATATGGAGGCTCTCAGGGTCTTCTTTAAAGATGGGTGTTATCTCCATACTCTCCCTTATGGGAGTCAGAAGGTCTACAAGCCTTGAGCCAGATTTTCCACCCACAGCATTTTCAATGCCAAGGGTCTTAAAAACATCACCCAGGGGCGTTCCCTTATCTATAAAAAGCTCTTTGCCGTTAACCCTTACTGAAACCTTCTCCATAGGGTTAATTATATATTCTTCAGAGCCCGAGGGCAGACCTTACTATACTCAGTCTATCTTTGAGTTTATCCTGCTCCTTCTCTTCAGAGAAGAAACTCAAAACTTCCCCTTCATCAAGGTAGACCTTCCCCCTCTCCCTAATCTTCTCAGCCACAAAGTCCACCACTGCAAGGAGCTTCTTGCACCTTCTGGTAGCCTTTACCCTTATGTCTTTCACGCTGTCTGGAGTGCCTCTTATAAAGAAGGTGACAGAGTGACAGCCCGAGGTGCACTTCCCGAGTGTCTGGTAACCTTCGGGTGGCTCTTCTACTAGATTTTTAAGCCCCTGTGATACGTAGTCTGCAACCCTCATGGTTAAAATTATAACCGGGAGAGTGAGGGAATCGAACCCTCCAGGGACCCCTCGCAGGACCCCTCACGGGATTTGAAGTCCCGGGACCGCACCAGCGCATCAAACTCTCCCTACTTTTTGGGCAGACATTCTATCTTTTCCCTGACTATTATACGCTTCACAGGCTCCACTATGTCACTTGCCGTCTTCAATCTTTTCAGCTCCTCGAGACGCTCAGCCCTTATCCTCACAATCCAGCTTTCGTATGGCCTGCTCACTATAAGGGATGGCTCTTTCTCAAGGCTCTTGTTGGCCTCCACTATCCTACCGCTTATGGGGCTGGGAAAGGTGGATACCCTCTTCCCGGATTCAACCACTGCAAGGTTTCCGTCCAGCTCAACCACTGTGCCTGCAGGCTTTATCCTTATGGCATAGAGGGGGTAAACCAGAGAAGAAAGCAACTGCATAAAGCCAACAGAGTAGATTCCTGAGCCCTCATCCTTTACCCATTGGAAAAGCATCCTTTCCTCATCTATCCTGTAAAGCCTGTCGGTCTTTATAGTGCAACCGAGAACTTCAATATCCATAGCCCTTGTCCTGCCTATAAGGGGTATAGAAAAAAAGAAGCTGAGGAGAATTCTCCTGCTAATCATAAACCAAATAAGTTTCTTTCAAACCTCACAAAACCCCTCTCCCTTGCCCAGAGGTCCAGGGCAAGCGTGGCTATATCGTCCACATTTGGAACAGCAAAGCCGTCAATACGCATGTCTATAAGCTTCATATAGTGACCACACTCATGGCAGCACTGGAGCTGAACCGCTCTGTTTTCCTCGCTGTAGTAATAGTCCATACTGTTGTCATCTTCATTGCCACAGTTTACGCACCTGTTTCTGTTGTAAAGCCAGTCGGTCCCGCAGAGAACACATATGAGAAACCTGCCCCCCTCCACCTCTTCCCTGTCTGCTATGTAGGATAAATGCGGTCTGAAACCGCACACAGGGCACTTTGTCTTTAGCCAGTTTTCCCTGTCAATATCCATACTTTCTGCAATGCGTTCATAGAAGGGGTTCAGAAAGGAAAGGAATAAGAACCTGTCAATATCTTCTGCCTTCTTTTCCTTGAGGAATTTATCTATCATGTTGCCAACCCTGTCCCTTTCCATCTGCTTCATATCTACTGCTCTCTCAGAAATCTGGGGTGTTCCATACTTTATGCACATGTCCAGTAGTCTGTAAAACCACTTCATGCCCCTGCGCCAGTTGGGTTCTTTCCCATCAAGAGACTCATAGACCTCCCTCTGATACTCAAGAATGTGCTGGTAAAAGTCAAGAAGCTCTGAAGCCTCAGAGTATCTGGATTTTAAAAACTTCAGTCTTTCAAGGGCGTATTCTTTCTCTCTCTGCTTGAAGATGTTCATTTTATGACTCCACATAAAAATAAAGGAGGCAAAAGCCTCCTAATCCTGCCAGAAAAAGCCCTTTCATGCTATAGCCTCCCCATGATTTGCCTGAACCATTTTGGGTGGTGCGACGCAGCCCAGAGGGCAGATACCTTACCGGTTATCATGCTGGATAGTGAGCCAGGGACACCCACCGTGCCCATATAAACATGCACTATGAAGCCAGCGCCGACAAGTATGAAGGCAACTGTGTGTAGAAGGATAGATAGCCTTACCAGACTTATGGAAAAACTCTCTGGGAACCACATGATAATGCCTGTTATCAGAAACACAGCACCACCTATAAAAACCATCCAGCCAAAAATCTTCTGTCCTGCGTTGTATTTTCCAACCTCTGGCAATTTTTCCTCTTCCCCTTTTACATAATGTTTGACATTTGAGAGCCACTTTATGTCGTCGCTATCAAGAACGAAGTCTTTTGCCCATTTTAAAAACATGAGAAAAACACCTATGGCGAAGACCACACCTGCCCACTTGTGAAGCCATGCGGAGAACTCCCTTCCTCCAAGGAAGGGAAGGAGCCATGAAAACTTGGGAGAATACATACCAAGGCCGGAGAGGAAGAGGTAGAGGAAGGGTATGGCGGTAAGCCAGTGTATAAACCTGTCAAAGGCAGAGAACCTTTCCACCTCAATCTCTTCAAGCTTCTTCACATCTTCCATGGCTATTCCTCCTTTTTATGTTTTTTGCCCACCTTTATGGGTCCAAAGAGTATGAGCTGCAGGAAGGCACCCAGAAGTGTTCCCCATAGGATTACTGAGCCTATGAGCTTTACTGGACCTTTCCAGAGGCTCACCAGGGGTGATATGCTTGCCTCCTTTGGAAGACCATACATTTCAGGCTTATCACCGTGGGGCAGAAGATAGATGTATCCAGTCCCGCCCACACCCGGTGGGTCGTAGATGGAGGCTTTTTCAAAGCCTCTCTTCTTAAGCCCCTCAAGGAGTTTATTTGCCCTGATGAGCATCTCTTCTTTTGTTCCAAAGTGGAGGGCATTGGTAGGACATGTCTTTACACACATAGGCTCAAGGCCTGCTGAGACTCTGTCAACGCAGAAGTTACACTTCCAGGGCTTGTTGTTGGCATCATACCTGGGCACATCAAAGGGGCATCCGGAAAGGCAGAACTTACAGCCTATACACTTGGAGTGGTCAAAGTCCACTATACCGTTTGAATACTGGATTATAGCACCCGGAGATGGGCAGGCTTTTAGACAGCCAGGGTCTGCACAGTGCATGCACTGATACTTGGTAATTGCCCACACAAGACCGTTGGGAGTCTCCTCTTCCTGAAATCTCATAAACATGAACAGATTTGGGGCAAGCCCTGGACCAGACTGATAGCCAGTGAAGAGCTTCTCATCCGTATGGATTGGTGGCTTCAGGTCGTGCCACTGGGAGCACGCAGCCTCGCATCCCTTACAGCCTATGCAGCTTGATATGTCCACAAGTATGGCAAGCTGGTCTGCCTTCTTTATGCTCTGGTCTGGAGCTCTGGAGGCGGAGACCCGCCTCAGCCCCATTCCTACAGTCCCATCAGTCGTTACAGTAGCCATGTTTTCACCTCCTTATGCTTTCACCTTTTCAACTTTGCAGAGGAAACCCTTAAACTCAGGCGTCTGGGAGTTGGGGTCCCAGACAAAAGGTGTTATCATGTTGGCAAGGGCACCTTTTACAACGCCCTCGTTACCCCAGTGTATGGGTATGCCCACCGTATAAACCTTTTTGCCGTTTATAAGGAGTGGCTTTATCCTCTTTGTGGGCAGGGCGTAGCCCTCTGCTGAGCCCCTCGCAGTGCTGACCCTTACCCTGTCCCCTTCCTTTATTCCAAGCTCCTTTGCGAGCTCCTCTGGTATCTCAACAAACATATTTGGCAACAGGGCTGATGTGCCGTATATGTGCTTTGTCCAGTAATGGAAGTGCTCCACGACCCTGTAAGTAGTTGCCACATAGGGGAACTGGTCAGGCTTTCCAAGAAGGTCAAGGTCTGACTTGTATATCTTCACGACGGGGTTGTAGGGTGTCTTCGGATGAAGTATGTTTTCAACGGGTGATTCAAAGGGCTCGTAATGTTCGGGGAAGGGCCCATCAACAAGAGGTGCGCAGAAGAGCCTTCCCCTTCCTTCTGGTAGCATTATGAAGGGTCCATATTCTGGAGGCAGGTCTGGCTTTATATCCGGCACATCGTATCCTACCCACCTTCCTTCAGCCTCGTTCCACCATAGATACTTCTTCTTGGCACTCCATGGCTTGCCTGAAGGGTCTGCAGAAGCTCTGTTGTAGAGTATCCTTCTGTTTGCCGGCCATGCGAAGCCGTAGCCGGGATATACACCAAGCCCCGAGGGGTCAGACAGGTCTGTAGACTTTGCCCTGTTTCCTGTCTGAGGGAATATACCAGAATACAGCCACATGCCACAGGCTGTGGTGCCATCATCCTTAAGGACTGCAAAGCCAGGAAGTCTCTCGCCCTTCTTTACAACCACATTGCCCTTATCGTCTGTAATGTCCTCAAGGGCATATCCGTTCATCTCCCTGAGCACCTCTTCCGCAGTGGGATAGTAGGGGTTCTGGAAGTTCCAGGTGAGGTTAAGAATTGGGTCTGGGAACTTACCCCCTTCCTTCTGGTAGAGGTTTTTCAGCCTCATCCAGAGCTGACCGGCAATCCACAGCTCATCCTTTGCATCCCCGGGTGGTTCTGCCGCCTTGTATTTCCACTTTATAACCCTTCCACTGTTGGTAAAGGAACCCTCCTTCTCTGCAAAGAGGGCAGATGGCAGAAGAAAAACTTCTGTCTGAACCTTGGAGGGGTCGTCCACATACTTCCAGAAGCTTGCCATTTCTGTTTCAAAAACCTCAACAACCACCATCCACTTCAGCTTTGCAAGACCTTCCGCTATCTTCCTGACATTGGGGTTGCTGGCAAGTATGTTCATACCAACGGAGACAAAGCCCTCCATCTTGCCCCTGTACATCCTGTCAAGTATTTCATCCATTGATATAACCTTTTCCAGTTTTGGCAGGTAGTGGTAAGCAAACTCGTTCTCTGGTGTTGCCGCATTTCCGAACCATGCTTTCAGAAGGCTCACATAGAACTTTCCGTAGTTAGACCAGTAATTCATAGAAGTATCCACAGCTTTAGGAGTGCTTGCCTCAATATGGTCCTTGAGGGTCTGCTGGTCTGCCCTTGGAGGCCTGAGATAACCCGGCAGAAACCTTCCCTCTCCGGCAAGGTCTGTCATACCCTGAACGTTGGCGTGTCCCCTAAGGGCATTTATGGCACCCCCTGGAACGCCTATGTTCCCAAGAAGGAGCTGGAGTATTGCCATGGAACCTATCAGCTGAGTTCCCGTGGAGTGGTGTGTCCATCCAAGGGCATAGAGATGCGTCATAGCTTTGTCAGGAGCGGATGTTTCTGCCACAAGCTTTGCCACTTCAAGGAACTTGTCCTTGGGAATACCCGTCAATTTTTCTACAACCTCGGGCGTATACCTTGAGTAGAACTCCTTCATAAGCTGGAAGACGCATCTGGGATGCTCAAGGGTCATATCCTTCTTTGCCATTCCCTTCTCATCAAGCTCATAAGCCCAGAGAGACTGGTCATACTTTCTTTTCTCAGGGTCGTAGCCAGAGAAGAGTCCTGTCTGTGGGTCAAAGCCGTAGGTATCTTTGATAATGTAGGCGGCGTTTGTAAAGTGTTTTACATACTCTTCGTTGTATTTTTTGTTCTGAAGCACGTAGTTTATAAGACCACCCATAAAGGCTATGTCAGAACCCGGTCTAATCTGCAGGAATATGTCGGATACTGCCGCAGTTCTGTTGAACCTGGGGTCAACGCATATAATCTTCGTTCCTTTTTCTTGACGGGCTTTTATGGCCCACTTGAAGCCACATGGATGGTTTTCTGCAGGGTTTCCTCCCATAACCAGAATAAGGTCTGCGTTCTTAATGTCATTCCATCCATTGGTCATCGCACCTCTTCCGAACCTTGGGGCCAAACTGGCCACCGTTGGTGCGTGTCATATTCGCGCCTGGGTTTCCCTTGCCACAAGTCCAAGGGCCACGCCCATCTTTACCCAGAGGTAGCCTTCTTCGTTGGCTATGGTGCTGCCCTCAACCCATGCTATGCTCTCACATCTGTTCACGAGCCTACCCTGTTCGTCCCTCTCTATAAAGGTTCTGTCCCTTGTATCCTTTATCAACTTTGCTATTCTATCAAGAGCCTCATCCCAGCTTATCTCCTTCCATTCCTTTGCACCGGCCGGCCTATAGAGGGGTTTTTTGAGCCTCTGGGGAGAGTTTATGAAGTCTTTGAGGGTTGCACCTTTGGGGCATAGAGTTCCTCTATTGACGGGATCATCAGGGTTGCCCTCCACATGTATGACTCTGGGCTTTACGTTCATTGCACCATCTGTTAGTGTGTAGACTATAACTCCACAGGAAACAGAACAGTAGGGGCATATGCTCTTTACAGCCTTTGCGCTGGAAATCTTTAGGTCGCTCACCCTTGCCATTGCAGGCTTGAGGTCAAAGCCAAGGCCACCAGCAAGGGTAGCACCCGTTGATACACCTGCAATTTTAAGAAAACTTCGCCTCGTAAGCTCCATCTTTTACACCTCCTTTTAGACGTATGCTTATAAGATAAGGGAAGGGTGAATGACTATCCATACAAATTTTCAAAGAATATCTTCTAACATTTCAAAATTAGAATTTTCTTATGCTGGTAATTTTACGAGGGTTGCATATAATTAAAAAATAGATAGAAAAAGGAGGAAAAAAATGGACTTTGACTTTTCACAGCTAAGTATGCTTACGCGTAAGGCACTCAAGGACATGGGTTTTGAAAAACCCACACCCATTCAGAAAGAGGCCATACCGCTTGCCCTGAAAGGCTATGACATAATGGGTCAGGCAGCAACAGGAACAGGAAAGACCGCCGCCTTTGGCATACCTATAATCGAGGGAAGCAGGAAGGAAGAGGGAACCACAGCCCTGATAATGGCACCAACCAGGGAACTCGCCCTTCAGGTAAAGGAACAGCTGTATCAGCTTTCCAAGTATAAGGGGCTAAAGGTCTTCAGTTTTTACGGTGGAACACCAGTGCAGAAGGACCTTGAACTTCTATGGAAGATAACCCCCAACATAGTGGTGGGAACTCCGGGCAGAATTAAGGACCTTACCATGAGAGGTCTTTTTAACTTTGATACGCTCAAATACTTTGTGCTTGACGAGGCAGATAGGATGCTTGATATGGGCTTTATAGAAGATATTGAGTGGATAATAGCCCAGATACCCAAAGAGAGACAGACTTTCCTGTTTTCCGCAACTATACCGAGGGAAGTGGAAGAGCTTGCAAAGAGGCATCTCAGAAAGGACTACAAGTTCGTAAAGGTAATAACGGAGGAGCTAAAGCCAAGGATAGAGGAAAGGCTTATAAAACTTAGTTCCTCAGGACAGAAGCTTTCGGAGCTTGAGAAGATACTCAGAGAACACATCCTTGAAAAGGTTATAGTCTTTGTTAAAACCAAAAAGGATGCAAAAGAAATAACAGAAGAGCTCAAAAGAAAGGGCTTTAATGTGGTCTCCCTTCATGGAGACATGACACAGAGACAGAGGGAGAATTCTCTCAGGCTTTTCAGAGAGGGTAAGGTGAAGATAGTTGTGGCAACTGATGTTGCCTCAAGAGGACTTGACATAAAGGGCGTAAGCCTCGTGATAAACTACCACATACCAGAAGACCCGGAGGTCTACATACACAGAATAGGAAGGACTGGAAGAATAGGTGCTTATGGAAAAGCATACAGCCTTATTACGCCCGAGGACAGCAAGGCCCTGTGGAGAATAAAGAAGCTAAAAGAAAGCTACGCTCAGGCATAGAATGGACCTGAAGGAGAGAGCCTCAAAAATAAGGCTTTTTCTCCTTGATGTGGATGGCGTCCTGACGGACGGAAGGTTATACTACACATCAAGGGGTGAAGAGATAAAGGTCTTCAATGTAAGAGACGGGCTTGGTATAAAGCTGGCTCAGAAGGCAGGCATAAGAATGGGTGTAATATCCGGCAGGAAAAGCAGGGCGCTTATCAACAGAATGAGGGAGCTGGAAATAGAAGAAGTGCATCTGGGCTTTAATCAGAAACTGCCAGTTCTTGAGAACATTATGGAAAGGCTTTCACTGAGTTCTGAAAATGTTGCCTTTCTCGGAGATGATTATGTGGACCTCCCACTTTTAAAAAGGGTGGGATTTCCCATGGTTGTTCCAGATGCACCGGAAGATATAAAAAAGCATGCACTCTATGTGACCCTTTCAAAGGGTGGGCATGGTGCTGTAAGGGAAGCCATAGAGTTTCTTCTCAAGCTCAGGGGACAGTGGGAAGAGGTCATTAGCATTTACTATGCTTAGAAGTCTACTGCTGAGTTTATTAATCATTGTTCTGGCATACACTCTCAAGTTGTATGTGGATAGCTTTAAGCTTGCTGGAGGAAGGGAGGAGATAGTAAATCTTCTTGAGGGTGTAACTATAAAAGCCTACAGCAGGACCGGGATTGAGTGGACCATAAGGGGTGAGGCTCTGGAGGTTGTGGGCAAAGATGTTAAACTTTCCCATTCAGAACTTTTTTCAGAAGAAGCGGACATAAAGTCCAGTAAGGCTTACATAGACAGGTCCACTGGAGAGGGCAAGCTGATGGGAGGTGTAGAACTCAAATCAAAAGACCTGAATGCAAAGACACAAACAGCATACATAAATCTGAAAGAGGGCAGAATATGGGGAGAGGAAGAGATAGAAGTTGTGCAGGGAAGGAATATCATAAGAGGTAAAGGGTTTGAGATAACCCTAAAACCGCTGAGGGTTATAATTAATAATGCAAAGGTGAACATGGAATGAAAAAGCTTGTCATCCTTTTGAGCCTTTTGCCTTTCTTCCTTTCAGCACAGCCAATAGTGGGTGAGGCTGACAGCCTTACCTATGAGAAGGATAAGGTCATATACTCTGGAAATGTAAGACTCACCAGGGGTAACGCACTCCTAACCGCAAACAGGGTAATAATTTACCTTGACGAGAACAGAAGGGCAAAACTCATAGAAGCAGAGGGCAACGCAAGATACACAGAAGGAAACAGAAAAGGCTCTGCAGAGAGGATGGTTTACGACCTGAGGGATGAGGTGATAACCCTTAAGGGAAAGGCAAAGGTAGAAGAAGGGCAGAATTTTGTAGAGGCGGAGGAGATAGTCTATTACAGAAAGGAGGACAGAGCTGTGGCAACAAGTAAAAATTCACGGGTAAGAACCTTCTATGTGGAGGAAAAGGATGAAAAGAACAGACCTGATAGAAAGCCTTAAAAGAGAGTTTTGTCTGAGTAAAGAAGAGGCAAAACTCTTCGTTGACAGCTTTTTTGATGAAATAGTTGAGCTTGTTCTTGAGAAGGGAAGGCTTGAACTGAGGGGTTTTGGTATTTTTAAGATAAAAAGACTGAGTGGAAGGTTTATAAAAAACCCAAAAACTGGCATTGAAATGTATGTGGAAGAAAGACACAGCATAGGTTTCAAACCATCAAGCCTCTTTAACAAAAGGCATGATAAAGGTTGATGTTTTAATCGTTGGAGGTGGGCCTGCGGGCTCCGCGTGTGCCTACAGGCTTGCACAGAAGGGTAAAAGGGTTCTTGTTGTTGACATAAAAAGAAGCATAGGAAAGCCTGTGCAGTGTGCTGAATTTGTTCCCATACAGCTCTATCACCAGTTTAAAGAGTTCTTTCCACAGGAAGCCATCGCTCAGAAAGTCAAAAACATGGTTCACTTTACTCCATGGGGTGATGTGGTAAGCATGTGGTCTGAGGGATTTGTCCTCAACAGGGAAGTCTTTGACAATCACATAGCCCAGCTTGCACAGAGTAAAGGTGCAGTCTACATGCTCAGAACCCAGTTTCTTGGCTTTGAAGATGGTCATGCATGGCTTGAAAACATAGACAGCAGGGAAAGGTTTCAGGTAAAAGCAGACTTTGTGGTGGGTGCGGACGGTCCCAGGTCAAAGGTGGCCAGGCTTACTGGTAAGAGGACAGAAAGCTTTCTGACAACTGCACAGGCAACGATGCCATTGAAGGAGCCGGTTGAAGACCTTCTCATATACTTCAGAGAATACATACCCGGGGGTTATGGATGGGTGTTTCCAAAGGGAAAACTTGCCAACGTAGGAGTGGGTGTTGACCCAGACTATGGTGTGAATGTAATGGAAAGTCTGAGAAAGTTTGTGGAGGAAGTTGCAGGAAATGGTATAGTGGAGAAGAATGTGTTAAAGAGAACAGGGGGATGGATACCCGCAGATGGTCTACTTCCGCCGGTCAGAAGTAGGGTTCTGCTCGTGGGCGATGCCGGAGGTTTCTGTCATCCTATAACAGGGGGAGGAATAGCCAACGCAGTGGTGTCTGGGGATATGGCTGGCAGAGCCCTTTTTGAGGGCAATCCAGAAAATTTTGAAGAGGAGGCAAGGGAGGTCTTTGAACACAGCCTGTGGAGGGCTGCAGAGAAAAGAAAAAGACACATGAAAAGCTGGGATAACCTCAGGGAGACTATTCCCAGAACATGGATAGCCTTTGAAGAATACTGGCGTATAATTTAAATCAGGAGGTGTAAGCATGGACTTTTTGGGAAAAGACCAGTCACCCCTCAGCTTTGAAGAGTGGGACCAGCTTGAAAGTGCTGTGCTGGATGTGGCAAGGAAAACCCTGGTATGCAGAAGGTTTTTGCCAGTGGTGGGTCCCATAGGTGTGGGCCATCAGGTAATATCCTACGATGTTTACCTCGGGGTTGAACCTGGTGTATGCGAGGTCAGACCCGGTGAAGAAAGCGAAGTTTGTGAACCTGTAAGAACGGGCAGAAGAAAGCACATAACTCTTCCCACCATATTCAAGCCCTTTTCCATAACATGGAGAGACCTTGAATACTTCAGACAGTTCAACCTGCCCCTTGACACTTCTCAGGCATCTGCAGCAGCCTTTGCAACAGCTGTGGCAGAGGACACTCTCATAATCCATGGGAACCAGAAGCTGGAGATAGACGGCTTTCTCACAGTTGAAGGAAGGCAGAGCATGTCCATGAGCGACTGGGATGCCCTTGGAAACGCCTTCAACGATGTATCTCTGGGAGTTTCAAAGCTTTCAGAGAAGGGCTTTTATGGACCCTACTACCTTCTCCTCAATCCAAGAGACTACTTTAAGTTAAACAGAGTTTACCACAACACAGGGCTGCTTGAGCTTGAACAGATAAAGAAACTTGTGGCGGACGTCTATCATACACCCATAATGCCGGAGGGTAAAGCCCTGCTTATATCGGCAGGACCGCAGAATATGGACCTGGTTGTGGGACTGGACTTTAGCCTTGCCTACGTGGAATCCACAAACATGGTTCATCACTTCAGAGTGATGGAAATAGTGGCACCACGCATAAAGAGACCAGGAGCCATAATGGTCATAGGAGAAAAGTGAAGGAACGCTGGAAGGTAATAGAAAGGCTTCTTTCTGAAGAATACCATATAGAGGTTCAGGCAAGCTACGAGGGATGGGGTGCTGGCTATGACCCTAAATTTCTCCCGCTCACAGAGATGTGGGCAAAGGGGGAAATGGAGGATGTGCCAGAGCCTGTAAAAAGACCCTCGGGTATAGTTTTTTACCTTCAGGAGCTTTCTGGCAGGACAGAGGAAGATGTGATAAACACCATAAGGCATGAGATAGAGTATCTTTTCAGCACAGACCTTTATTTCTGGAGGCTTGGTCAGAGAGAGTTCTACAAGTTCGGCTTTACGCCCACCTCCTTTCTTGTCCTTTATGCAGTGCTGGAATCTATAAAAACGGACGAAAGGTTGATAAAAAGTCATCTAGACAGTGAATATACATTGAAAAAACGCTATCAGACAATACTCAAGGATGTAAAAACCTACTACCCTCATCACCTATTTGCCCTGTCTGTATTGAAAAACTGGCTGGGAGAGGAAGCATATCAGAAAGAAATTCAAAAATTCCTTCAGGAATACCTGAGTTTAAAAAGCAGGGACGCGTATGATGCAATAATGGAAGACCTCTTCGGAAAGTATATGTCATACATAGAAAAGGCACAGGAGATAAACTACATAGACCTCCTGCTGGAGGAGGCAAGGGGAAAGGTAAGAAAGGACGCCCACAGAGGCAGGATAATGACGGACCTGCTCAAAAAACTCCCGGAACATTTGCAGGAACTTATAATGCAATACAGAGAAAAGAATGCTGTTGATATACCGGAAGTAGATAGAAAAGAGATACTGAAAAGCCTGAAAAATGTCCCAGACTGGATGAAGGACTATCTGAAACAGATGTCCTACATAGACATGATAGAGAGGGATGTGGAGTTCATAAGACACTTTTTGCCAAAGACACTTGAAGTAGATATAGAACACAGGGGCTTTCTGAGCTTTGTTATAAAAGGTTGGGAAGAGCAATCCTCCTCTTCCTCCCAATCTGGCTTTGGAAGAAGTCAAAAAGAAAAAACAGAGGAGGACAGGCTCTACGAAAAGGCCTATGGTCTTAACAGAGAAGAGTTCAGAGTATACAGGAGAATGCTCTCTGAAATCCTACCACATGTGGAAGCTCTGAAAAGAAAACTAATCAGGCTCATGCCGCAGGAGGAAGAGGGCTGGGCTGGAAAGCACTTCTATGGCAGAAAAATTGACAACAAAAGCCTGAATATTGAGGCGCCCCTTGGAAGAGGCAAAATGTATATGAGAAGACATCATCCAGTAAGAAAGGAGCTTGCCTTTAAACTCCTCATAGATATATCCTCCTCAATGAAGAGGGAGGAAAAAATAGATAATGCTCTGAAGGCTCTCATGCTCTTTTCTGAGGTTATAAAAAGCCTGAAGATGCCCTTTTCCATAGATGTCTTTTCTGATAGGGTATTCAGGCTAAAGGAGTTCTCTGAAGACTACAGGAGCGTAAAGTGGAAGATTGTTGAACTCTTTAATTTGCTTGGTGGCGGGACGAACCTTGAGAAGGCCCTTCTGTATTCTTATGATGATATACAGACCTTTTCAATGAAAAACAGAATGAAAGGCTGTATTATTGTCTTCTCTGACGGAGAACCCACAAGGGGATTGAAGGGTCAGGAATTGAAAAACTTCATAGCGCACATAAAGACAAGGCTTCCCCTTATAGGTATAGGAGTTGGACAGGAAAGGAATTACACAGACTACTATTTTGAAGGAACTGGAATAAGGATAAAAAACCTGAAGGACCTTCCAGCTGCTTTTACAAGGATAATAGAAAATCAGGCAAGGAGGCTTCTGGCTTTTCAATGAAAAACCTCAGACCTTCCTCTGGCTTTTCCACTGCAAAAACATACTGTGTGGTCTTTGTATGCCTCATAGCCTCCTGCAGAAATTCAAGCCCCTGATATGTCTGTCCAAGGGATATGTTGAGAAGTCCGAGAAGCAGGTATTTTTCCTGACAGTCTTCTGCAAGCATGAGCCACTTGGTAGCCTCAAGATACTTGAACTCAGTAACATACCTCAGCCCCCTGTAGAGTGAGCCAGATGACAGCACAAGGTCCTCCTTATTTACTCTGTTTCCCTGTTTATCATAAACCGCCACTCTGAACCTGACCCTCATCACCAAAACCCATCATCCCATATAAGGATAGGGAGTATAAGTTAAAACCTATGAAGTTTTACAGCAAGGAAGATTTGTCATACAAGAACATAATAGTATCAGAAGAGGGCAGGCCTCCTGAGGGTATAGAGGTTACAGAGGATTTAATAAAAGTTTACTCCTCAAAAAAGGTTTTTGAAATTCCTGTAGCATCCATGAGAGGCAAGGCTATACTTGACCGCCTAAATTATCAGGGCGAACTTACACAGGAGATATATATTTAATAAACTCAAAAGTCTGTAAGGAGGCCTGCATGGATAGGGTGGAAAGTTTTCTTTTTGAAGTAGCAGAGAAAGCAGCTGCATATGAACCCATAGATAGGGGAACTGCCCTAAAACTTCTCAACATTCCCGATGAATACATAGCGTTGATGGTTTACCTGGCGCAGAAAGTGAAAAATAAGTTTCACAGCCCAGACAGGATAGAATTCTGTTCTATAATAAACGCCAAGAGCGGCGCCTGTTCAGAAGATTGTAAATTCTGCGCCCAGTCAAAGTTCTACAGAACCCCTATAAACATATACAACCTTGTCCCAAAAGAAGAAATACTGGAAGGTGCATACAGAGGAGTGGAGTTTGGTGCAAACAGATACTGCGTGGTTCTTAGCGGAAGGTCGGCAACAAAAGAAGAAGTAGAAAAGATATGTGAGGGTGTGAGAGAAATAAAGAAGGAGGGACTTCCCATAAAGGTGTGCGTTTCTGCAGGAACTCTGGATGAAGAATCCCTCAAAAGACTGAAAGAAGCCGGAGTAAAACGCGTAAACCATAACCTTGAAGCATCTGAAGGGTTCTTCCCACGCATAGTGACTACACACACATGGAAGGAGCGTTATGAAACCATAAAAAGGATAAAGTCCCTTGGTCTTTCCACATGCTGTGGTGGCATATTTGGCATGGGGGAGAGTGATGAGGATAGAGTTGACCTTGCACTCACCTACAGGGAGCTGGAGGTGGACTCCATACCTCTGAACTTCCTAATGCCCATAGAGGGAACACCACTCCAGAACGCTCCCGGGGTAACGCCCATAGAAGCTCTGAAAATAATAGCCATGTTCAGGTTTACTAACCCAAAGGCTGAGCTCAGGCTTTGTGGAGGAAGGGAGCAAAACCTGAGAGACTTTCATGGCATGGCGGTTTTGATGACAAACGCCATGATGGTTGGTGGTTATCTAACCAGAGCAGGAAGAGACATTAAAAAGGACTATCAGCTTCTGAAAGACCTGAGATATGAAAGGCTTATAAGCACAGAAGAAATTTCACAGGGGGTGTGAAAATTTCACACCCTATATTTTTCTTCTTTATTTATTTTTTTATTAATAGTAATAATAATAGACCCCCTCAAATTTCACACCCCTTTCTGAAATCCTTGAAAATCAAGCACTTCCGAAAAGGGAATTTCACACCCCCTTTCAAATCCTTGATTTTCCTTGATTTTCTATGTTAACGAAATCGTTGAGTATCAATGCTTCTAAGAGAATTTCACAATTTCACACCCCCTTGACCTAAGTGTGGGCTTTTCCGTCATTTTATTAATTTTCCGCGCTTTAAAAAAGTCTGTAAAAAGGTATACTTAGGAACAGGGCGTGAAATTCCGTCTATGGGTGTGAAATTCTCCCCTATATGGTGTGTAAAACCTGTGAAATTCCTTTTTGGAAAGCATGGAAAAACCCAAACTTAGGAATATGATATTTATCAGATGTGAAATTCTGCCCCTGGGTGTGAAATTCCCTGTGAAATTCGGGTTTTTAAAATTATGGAAAAACCCATATTTACAAACAGGGTGTGAAATTCTTTTATGATTTAAATCATATTATCGGTGACCTTTCCTTCATCCTGAACTGAAGGGCTTCTGCAAGGTGATGGCTGGCGATTTTCTCTTCTCCTTCGAGGTCTGCTATGGTTCTTGCCACCTTGAGTGTTTTCATATAGCCTCTGCCGGTGAGATTGAGCCTTTCCACTGCACCTTTTAGAAGGGATTGGGCTTCCTGAGTCATTATGCAGTGTTTTTTCACCTCTTGGTTTGTCATGCGTGAGTTGTATTTTGTTTTACTGTCTTTAAACCTCTCTCTCTGTATTTCAATGGCTTTTATGACCCTTTCCCTTATCTGTGCAGAACTTTCTTCAGAGCTCATTTTAAGTAAATCTTCTCTCTCTACTGGGTTTATCCATACTTTGAGGTCTATCCTATCTATTATGGGACCTGATATTCTTGACTGGTAAGCCTTTAACTGCACTGGCGAGCACACACAGGCCTTATATGGGTTTCCATAGTTTCCACATGGGCATGGGTTCATGGCCACTACCAGCAAAAACTCAGCCGGGAATGTTATTCTGCCGCCCACTCTTGACACAGTTACTCTTCCATCTTCAAGAGGTTGCCTGAGAGCTTCTATTGCCTTTCTGCTGAATTCTGGAAACTCATCAAGAAAAAGAACTCCCCTGTGGGCAAGAGAAATCTCTCCAGGCTGTGGCACTGTGCCACCACCAACAAGGGCTGAGTCGGATGCGTTTGTCAGGGGGTTTCTGAAGGGTCTCTTTGTGATAAGAGGTTTATCCTCATCAAGAAGACCGGCCACGCTGTATATGTGGGTTATCTCTACAGCTTCTTCAAAGGTCAGAGGCGGCATTATGGTTATTAGTCTCTTTGCCAGCATACTCTTTCCAGCTCCTGGGGGACCAACAAGAGCGACTGGGTGAAAACCCGCCGCGGCGATTTCCATGGCTCTCTTTGCCTGGTGCTGTCCGTATACTTCGCTAAAGTCTACCTCAAAGACTTCTCCAGAATTGAAGAGCTCTTCCACATCCACCTTTACAGGCTCTGCATCCATATTGCCCGTAAGAAAATCTACAACCTCTTTCAGGCTTCCAAATCCATATGCTTCTACCCCTTCCACAAGACCCGCTTCCCTCGCATTACCGGAGGGAACTATAAAGCGTCTGTAGCCAAGATTCCTGAGAGATAGCACTATGGGTAGGGCCCCCTTAACGGGATTTATCTTCCCATCAAGAGAGAGCTCACCGAAAATCACCCAGTCTTCAGGGAAATCTATGCCAGTGGAAAGTTTTAATATACCAAGAGCTATGGGCAGGTCATAAAGAGTTCCCTGTTTTTTAAGATGCGATGGAGAGAGATTTACCGTTATCCTTTTTACGGGAAGTTGAAATCCGGTGTTTTTGAGTGCGGACCTGACCCTGTCTCTTGCCTCATTTATCGCTTTGTCAGCAAGACCAACTATGGAAAACTGAGGCAGTCCATTTGATATGTCTACCTCCACGTCCACCTCATAGCCGTCTATTCCCAGAACTCCTCCACTTTTTATCCTGCAAAACATACGACTTTTATTATAATCTGGCTTTCTGGCAAAGTTTTTAGGATTTAACCTTCTATCTCCTCCTCAAGTAAATTTTGCAGGTTTATTTTTATATCCTCTATTATCTCAACCTCTTCATCCCAGCCTGTAATGAACCATTTTTTGCCCTCTTCTGCTATCATTACCTTTTTATCAAAGGTGGTATACCATATGACCTTTTTTACACCTGCGTCCAGCAGTTCCTGAGTTTTTTCCCTGCAGTAGTTCATGAAGTCTCCATACTTTGTCAGGTCAGCCTTTGTGTCTATTTCTATAACTACCTCTGGGGCAACTGCGGTGTATCTGTGGTCTATGCCTTCTCTGAGGAGCTTTTCCTTTTCAAAGATGGCTATGTCAAGATTACGCCAGCTTCCTTTTGTGGTTTTAAAGCCAGCTTCATTGGTTGCTATAATATACCTATTCCTGTCGAGTTTTTGCACTAAATACGAATAGATCAGGTAAAGGATGAACCACTGAATCTTACTGCTTCCCATAACCTCCTCCGGAGTTTTTTCCCCAGACAGAACTTTCTGATAATCGCGGTAGTATATGGGCTTGCCCCTTTTCATTTCGTATATCAAGACCTCTGGGACTCTTCGCTTCTCCGATTTCTTGATTACTCTTTTTCCACCTTTTACTGCCATACTATACCCCTAAAAATCTTTACTGACTTTAAGAATCAAAGACCCTCATTATCCTGTAATATGTATCTCGCTGGGCCGGAGTAAATCCTGCAGACCTTATGGCATAGACCATGTCTTCCACCTTTGGAATGTTTACTCTGTAGGATGTGGAAGATATGACGTTCTCCTCTATCATCACACTTCCAAGGTCGTTGGCACCAAAGTGAAGTCCCAGAGTTCCTATCTGCATGGTCTGGGTCACGTGAGAGCTCTGGATGTTCTTAAAGTTATCCAGATAAAGCCTTGATATGGAAAGCACCTTAAGGTAGTAGGTGGATGGTGCCTCTTCCACCATATCCAGCTGGGTTTTGCCCTTTTTAAAGGTCCATGGTATGAAGGCTGTAAAACCTCCCGTCTGGTCCTGCAGTCTTCTTACCCTCTCCAAGTGCTCCACAATGTGCTCCGGCTTTTCCACATGTCCGAACATCATGGTGGCAGTGGAGGTCATTCCAAGTTCGTGAGCAGTCCTGTGGACAGTTTCCCACTCTTCAACAGTGCATTTTCCTGGGCTCAGAAAGCTTCTTACCTCCTGAGACAGTATCTCTGCACCACCTCCAGGCAGAGAATCAAGCCCTGCAGCCTTTAGCCTTCTGAGCACTTCCCTTATACTGAGCTTCTCTATCCTTGCCAGATATACTATCTCTGGAGCGGAGAAGGAGTGCACCTGCACCTGCGGAAACCTTTCCTTTATGGAGCTTATCAGGTCCTCATAGTAGCTAAGCGGAAGGTCTGGGTTTAGACCGCCCTGCATTAGAAGGGTTGTCCCGCCCCATTCTATGAGCTCCTGCACTTTTCTAAGCACTTCTTCCTTGGGGAGCACATAGCCTTCTGGAGAGCCCACCTTCCTCTGGAAGGCGCAGAACTTGCACCCAGCAACGCACACGTTGGTGTAGTTGACGTTCCTGTCTATAACAAAGGTGACTATGTTTTCAGGATGGAGCCTTTTTCTAACCTCACTGGCAAGGAAGCCAAGGGTTGAAAGCTCTTCTTCAAAAAGACTGAGAGCTTCTTCCTGTGTAAGTCTTTCTCCTTCAAGGATTCTATCATAAACTTCTGCATGCGTTCTCATGTTTAAGAATTTATCTCATGCTCCAAACTTAGCAAGCCTGAGGGAGTGAGCCAGCATAAGGTTTATGAGTTTTTCTGCGGGTAAGATGCCAAGCTCACCCTTTAAACATTCCCTTTCGGTAAACCTCTCAGAAGTGCCCCCAAGCACATAGGGTGAGTGTAGAAGCACAGGAACAGGGTGCCAAGAGTGACCTTTCAGCACAGAGGGAGTAGAATGGTCTCCAGTTATAAAGAGCACATCTGGCTTAAGCTCAAGTATATCCGGGACATGCCTGTCAAACTCCTCAAGAACCTTAATCTTTCCCTCGTAGTTTCCATCCTCTCCGTAAGAGTCCGTCTTCTTTATGTGAAGAAAGAAAAAGTCATAGTCTTCCCATACATCTTTTACTGCCATGATTTCGTCCCTTATAGACTGTCCTTCAAAGTCAACAAGCTCCATACCCACAAGGCTTGCAAGACCCTTATACATGGGATAGACTGCAACGGCACAGGCTTTTAAGCCAAACCTCTCCTCAAAGCTCTCCATCTTTGGCTTCTGAGAAAAGCCACGCAGGAGCATGTAGTTTGCCTTCGGCTCATCTGCAAGAACACTTTCAATTCTCCTTAAAAGCTCCCTCACAACCTTTGCGACCCTTTCGGATGCCTCCGTCTGTCCATAAGGCTCTATGGGTTCAAGTCCCTCCTTCTGTGGGTCAGTATCCTTTATGCTATCGCTACCCTCAGGAAGAGGCTCTGGAAATCTAAGGAGCAGTGCAACTCTGTGCTCCATGCCCGGTGCAAAAAATACCTCTACTCCATCCACTTCCCTTATCTCTTTAGAGAGCCTGTCAGTTATCCTTCTGTTCTCCTCTGTGGGAATCCTTCCAGCCCTTCTGTCTTTTACCAGAAGCCTGCCTTCTATCCTTTCCACCGTGGCGTAGTTGCCCCTTATGGCAATGTCCGTGTCCTTTACCTCAAGACCAAGACCAAGTGCTTCCAGTATACCCCTCCCAATCTGGTATTTCAGGGGGTTGTATCCGAATATGCCAAGATGTCCAGGACCGCTTCCTGGAGTTATGCCATGGTCAACAGGGACATGCATGCCAAGGGCTGACCTCTTTGCAAGGGCATCCAGATTGGGTGTTCTGGCGAGCTCAAGCTCTGTTTTCCCCTCCTTTACGGGAAGACCACCAAGGCCATCAAGCACAACCATGAGTATCTTTGTGTTGTTTCTGTTAATCAGCTCCGCAAGCATAAACAAAAATTTTAACAGCTTAGGGTCCAATCTGTCTCAGGAAGGGTGGTATTTCTTCACTCTTCAGCCATCCACATTCTTCAAGACCTCTTTCCACAATCTCTTCAGACTTTCCTGTTCTCTGCATCAGCAGTTTAACAAAGTCTGACCTTTTCCCCTTGAACTCTTCTATTTCCTCGTAGCTTACCTCTGGGAAGCGGGAAACTATCCTGTCTTTTACTATGTTCCATGCGGCAAGGTTGGAGTAGAGGTTAAACTCCTTTCCTCTCACTGTCTCCTTTACTGCAAGAGATTTTAGAAATTCAAACCTTTCAGGCTTTATGGTCAGTATAGCCTCAGCCATTAGGGGGTCAACGGTGTAGAACACTCCAAAGAGCTTACCCAGTATCCTTTTCTGCGTTCTTATAATCTGGTCAAGAATATCCTGAACCTCGGGTTCTACCTTCTCATATATGAGTTCAAAGTAGTTTAACGCAAGTTGCAAGTTATAGCATCCCTGCACTCCAGAGCCTATGGAGATTGTAAGAAATTACCGCCATGTAGA
>JBBFKQ010000012.1 GCA_037481935.1 Aquificaceae bacterium
TCGGTTTTTTCTATGGATTCCTGCACCCTCCGAAGCACCTCCGCAATGGCTTTTTGCTCCTCAAGAGGGGGGAGGGGAAGGGGGAATTGTCTTACTTCTGAAAGATTTAGTGTTGGATATCCACTTTCCTTTTTAGCTGCCAACTTCGCACCCACCAGCACATAAAACAGATAATCCTGAATAGCTACCCTTTCATCTAATGAATTGACCGCACAGAGGTGACTAACTAAATAAGCATCAAAGGGAAGTCTTGCCCTTTTCTCCAAATATACAGAAGCTCCACTCTTGGGGAAAACAATAGTTCCTTTTGGGAAAAGTTTTAAGTTATGGAGCTTTACTGCTTCATCAGTAATCAGGTCATATGAGTAAATTCTGAAATTTGTATTTTCAATATGAGATACTCTCACGAACTTGTTTTTACCCCCATAATAAACTGAACCTTGAGGTGCTGAACCTCCCGAGGAAACCTCAGCCACCTCCCCCAATCTTACCACCCTCCAATCCTCCGGCAGAGGACCCAGCTCCGTGTCTCTTAAGCGCGTTTCCTCAAAAAACTCAAAGCCCATGGTATAAATTATAGAACTTCAGAATTCAGAGATATCTGACTCCTCCCAGACCCTCAGTCCACATACCTGAAAAGTTTGACCCTGCCCTCATAGTCTCTTTCTTGCTCAAAAAGCTAACTCACCAGAAAGGTAGCCTTCAAGAAGTGGGTCTGTTATCTCATAGCGTCCTCTGTCTATCTTTCTGAGAAGACCCATCAGCCTCAGCTTCTGTATGACCTTGCTGACCATCTGAGCCTTTATTTTCAGGCTCTCAAAAGGATTAACCCCCAACGCAATAGCCCGCAGGACATCAATCCCATGTTTAACCGTCCGTGCCTTATCCACAAGAAGCTCCACATAGCCCTTTTCTTCTGCCAGAAGTTCTTCAAGGGCAATCATTGGCTCAAGTCCTACCTGTAGCTTCTGGAAAAACCTTGAGGTGTAATAGGGGTGACCTCGCAGTGCTTCTATGACGCTTACTGCTACAGAGCTCATGGGTATGTGTATGTATGCAAACTCAAGCACTTCTCTAAGGTTCAGAGCCCTGAGCTCCATCATTGTCCCAAAGCGGAAAAAGGCGCCTCTTCTGTCCGCGAATATCTTTTCCATGAGGCTCTCCTGAGAGCCTGCAAAAATATAAGAAACTCTGTCGTGATGCTGAATCACACTTCTGAAAAGTTTTACAAGCCTGTCTTTTTCTCTGTATAACTCTCCAAATTCGTCGTAAGCAACCAGCACTCTCCTGTCCTTTTTCTGAGCTATTCTCTGGGGAATGTCCAGCACCTTTGAAAGTTCCAGTAGCGGGTCTCTCTTTTCGGAGATCAGTTCCAGCTCAACGCCAAACTCTTCAAAGACGGCTCTTGCCTTCAGTGAAAGACCTTTTACAAACCTTTTGATGCCCTCCGCCACTCCCAGCTCTTTCAGAAATTGCTCAAGCATGTGTTCCATCAAACTCTGAGGACTGTCAGAGTATGGCATGAGGTCTATGTAAAAGTTTATTGTCTGCCCATTCAGCTGATTCATCAGCCTCTTTATGAGGGTGGTCTTGCCGTATCTTCTGGGTGCAATCAGAACAAAGCTCTCACCACTCAGAACACCCCTTTCCAGCCTTTTGAGCTCCTCCTCTCTGTTTATAAACCACACGGTTTTATTATTATAAGTCTTTGGGGTTTATAAGTAAACCTGACTGGTTAAAAATTTTAAACCCTCACGGTTTATAAAGCCTCAAGCCCACCAGAATCTCCCACAGCCTTCTGTCTGCTTCCTTTCTTTCCTCCTCTGCCTCCTCCAGCTCCACTATAGCCTCCTCCAGAGGCAGGACCTCTTCGGCGTGGTTCTTTGACACATACCTTGAAGGGCTCAGATTATAGTCGTTGAGCCTTATCTCTTCCAGGCTTACTATCCTGCTTATGCCTTTCTCTTCTTTCCACTGGGTGTATATCTCATGAACCTTCTGTATGGTTTCATCTGGTAGGAAATTCTTGGGTCTCCCCTTCTGGTAGAAGTCTGATATGTCTATGAGAAGCACCTTTGACCTTCTCTCTGCGGGTTTGTTTTTTTCTATGACCATTATTATGCCTGGGGCTGTGGTGTTGTAAAAGAGGTTTTCCGGAAGCAGGACCACCGCAGATATGAGGTCTTTCTCTACAAACTCCTTCCTTATGTCCCTTTCTCTGTTTCTACCTTCGGTGCCACTTCCGCGGGAAACCGCTCCAGTATCGAGAACCACCGCCATTCTTCCCCCTTCTTTCAGGCTTGCATACATGTGCTGAACCCATCCCCAGTCGGCAGAGCTCTCCGGTGGATAACCAAAGTTAAACCTCTTGTATCTGTCTTCTTCGTATACGGACTGAGGAAACTTCTGGTTCCACATGGGATTGGCAAGGACCACATCAAAACGAATGCCGTCCTTTATGAAGGCTGGGTCTGTCATGGTGTTGCCAAGAGCAATCTCTGCTTCCATGTCGTGTATAAAGATGTTCATCTTCGCCATGGCGTAGGTGGTGTGGTTTATCTCCTGCCCGTAGAACTTCAGAGGTGCAACCTTACTATCTTTGCCATACTTCTCTTCAAAGACAATCTGACAGTTTATGAGAAGTCCTCCTGAGCCACAGCAGGGGTCGTATATATCTTCCCCGGGTCTGGGGTCCATAAGGCGCGCCATCATGAGGGCAACTTCCTTGGGAGTGTAGAACTCTCCCGCAGACTGTCCAGAGCCCTCTGCGAACTTTCTCAGCAGATACTCGTAGGCTCTTCCCAGTATGTCTGGCTCTACGTCTCTGAGCCCCAGTCTGTGCTTTGAAAGTATGTCCACCAGCCCTCTGAGGCTTTCATCGCTCACTATCCTCTGCCCTGCGGTGGTGGCATTAAAATCCACTATGTCCACCACGCCCTGAAGCTCCGGGTTGTGCCTTGCGATAGCCCTGACTGCGTTGGTAAGGTATTCACCGAGGTTTGTGGTCTGTTTTCTTATGTTGCTCCATCGGGCTTCTTCTGGTATGTAGAACCTTACAAGCCCTCCTCTCTTCAGGGCTTCTTCTGCGGACGCTTTACTGCCGAAGGTCTGAGCGAGCTCCTCCAGCTCATCTTCAAAGACATCAGAGAGCCTTTTTATGAATATAAGGGGAAGGATATAGTCCTTGTATTTTGGTGCGTCAACTTCGCCTCTTATGACGCAGGCAGCTTCCCACAGCCAGTTTTCAAGAGTTTTTATATCCATCGTATAAATTCTACTCTAACCTGTAATTCACCGGCAATCTGACAAGCACCTCCACCGGTGGCTTTGGGAAGAGGTGTGCCACCTTTCTGACCGTTTCCATTGCGTTTTTGTCCAGCACTTCGTAGCCTGAGCTTTCTGCTACCTTTACCTCCTTAAGTGTTCCATCCTCGCAAAGTCTGATAATCAAAACCACCCTTCCCTCCCAACCCATCCGGCGTGCTATGGGCGGGTAGCTTATATTTTTCTGCACTATCTGGGAAATTACAGAGAGTTTCTCCTTCAGATACTGGTCCCTCTGTTGCTGGAGAGAAGATGAAGTGTCTGTTTTGTGGGGAAACTCCTCTCCAGTTTTTCCTGCACCTGCCTTGGTCTCTGTGGTGTTAGTCTGATTAATCTGACCAGAAGGCACAGCTGAAGCAGTTGAGGGCTGAGAAGGTGCTGAGGAGTATGTGCCGATATCTGATGGCTGGAGTGTGGAACTTTCTTCTTTTTCCTGAGCGGGCTTAGCCTCTTGTGCTGGAGATGGTTTACGAGAGGCTGAGGGCTGGTTTATGGCTGGCAACCTTTCAGGAGCTTTTGAGACCATTCTGTCTTCCTTCCTGTGCTTTTCCGTGTGCTCCTTTTCTGGAGCTTTAACCTCTGTCACTCTCCTTTCAAACTCCATAAGACTGAGGTCAATCTCAAGGGGTCTCTTTGCGTTCTGAAGGTTCATGCCCGAAAGAAGGAGAATTATAAGTAAAAAAAGAAGATGAAGGAAAAGCGAGCCAACATAGGCTCTGAGCCTGTAGCTCATCTAACTACCTCCGTCCTTATGGAGACCCTTTCAAGGTTGTGTTTCTTTAAAAGGTCCAGAAGGCTTACAAGGCTCTGGAGGCTTGCCTGACTGTCTCCTGATATGCTTATGCGTGTAGAGGGGTCAAGGCTTCTGAGGATGCTCTCAAGCTCCCGAAGGCTCACCTCTCTACCTTCAAAGAACAGCCTTCCATCCTTTGTGAGAACTATTTCAAGGCTACTGAGCGTCTCTTCATGCTTCTGACTTGCCTTTGGGAGGTTTACGGGAATTGAACCCTGCACCACAAAGGTGGCGGTGATAAGCACAATGGTAAGCAGGACCAGCATAATGTCCACAAGAGGTATGACGTTTATGGAGCTGAATTCCTTATCTTCCATTTTTTGCCTCCCACAGGGCAAGTTTTTCACGCACCTTCCTGAGAAGGTAGTTGTAGAGCACCGACGAGGGTATGGCGACCAGAAGACCCACCGCAGTAGCCTTCAGTGCAAGAGCGAGCCCCACCATCACCTTCTGAGTATCTACAAAACCTTCCTGACCAATGGTGTAAAAGGTGAGCATTATGCCAAGCACTGTCCCCAAAAGCCCTATGTAGGGTGCATTGGAGGCAGTAGAGGCGATTACAAAAAGACCCTTTGTGAGCTCCATTTCCAGCTCCTGCCGGCTTTTGAAGTCCTCCAGATTAACCCTTCTGTAAAAGCTCAGCCTCTCAAGCGCTATACCCACAGAGATAAAGCTCAGAAGCAGCAAAAGCCCTATAACTCCATAGTCCACAGAAAGCCTGAGCCATTCCATGGTGTTAATTTTAATTTAATGTCTGTGGTGAACTGGCGGAAAATTTAACATCACCCATATCTGCAATGCAGAAAGGAGAAGGTAGAAGATGGGTAAGGCTGAGGCAATAAGGTGAGCCATGCCTGCTCTACCCAGTCCAAGAAATCTGAGCTTCTTCCACATAATATGAAGGCTCCAGAAACCCGCTATAAAAGGGAATATCCTGAAAGCCATAAGCCACTTCTCCCCTCTCTCTGCAAGGGGTTCAACGCTCAAGCCAAGAGCAAAGGCTTGAGAAAAGCCGTTCACTATGTTGTGATAGTACTCAACAAAGAAGAACTCAAGCACATGGGAAAGACCACCCACTATCATGAGAGGAGCAAAGGCGTATCCAAGGACAAGAAAGACCTTTTTATACTCAACTCCGTAAAGCCTTGATATTAGCCAGAAGCTACCAAGAGAGAGGAGCAGGGCTGTAAAAACACCAAGAAGCATGGCAAGAAGACCGCTAACATCAACCCACTTTGGAAGTCCAAAAAGGTTCTGAAGATATTTGCCCGTTATAACCCATGGCATGGACTCACCTATTCCACTTCTTGAAAGCCCGTGATGGAAACGCATAGTAAAGGTTATTACACCAACAAGTAGTATATATACCCAGACTTCCCATTCTTTTGGTGTTCTTATCTCTCTGTAGAGGGAGCTACCCAGCCTTCTTGCCTCAAGCCTTACCGCATCGCATGCCTGAGCACACTCCATGCAAAGAGTGCAGTTTGCCATTGAGTTTCTGTGGTCAAACTTTGAGGGGTTAAGCTCGTAAGGACAGGAAAGGGCACATTCTGGTTTTTTACAGGTTTTGCACTCCTCCTGATAGGTAGATAGCCAAAGGCTTCCAACCCTTGCAAAGGCAGTGTTTACAGACCCTATGGGACACAAATATTTACAGTAAGCCATGCCTCTGAAGAGAAAGAACACAAGAAGGGACAAAAGCGTAAATATGAAGAAAAACATAGCTGTTGTAAATGGATACCTCAAAACCTGTGGGAAGGTATAGACAACAAACCAGTAGGCAACTATGTTAGAACCGATAAGCCCTATGTATGGGTTTGCAAGCCATTTTGGAGGTCTAAGTCTGAGACCTATCTTAGTTATGTATTTTCCTAAAAACCCGTGAGGACATATCATACAAAAAACATTTCCAAGAGTTGGAAGGGTTATCACCATAAAGAAGGGCCAGAAAAGGCTCCAGAAAACCGCGGTTGTGAATATGTTCTCCCTTGTTGGGTTCACAAAGCCGTAAATTATGGCATAAAGTAGTAAAAACAGTGTAAGGCTTCTGTAGAACAGGAGCATATGCCTGTTTTTGAAAAGAAAAGAAAGAACAGGTATACCAAATATGTCCCCTTTGCTCCTGCTTGTTATGAAGTGAGCCCTGCTTACAGCCATGACTAAACCTCCTAAAATTGATAGCTTACCCTTACGGTAAAGGTTCTTGGTGGTGCTGGGGTGTATCTCTTTCTTGCAGTAGATGGGTCTGCAGAAGTGTCCTTTGTAACCTCCACCGCATACCTTTTATCAAAGAGGTTGTCTGCGTTGAGGGCAAAGTCCCATCTGCCCTTCTCGTAACCAAGCATCAGGCTTGTTATAAAGCTATAGCCTCCATATTTTTCCGAATTTGCGTTGTCTATGTAGTAACTGCCCCACGTGTCTGACTGCACTCTCACCTTAAAGCCAGAAGGATGCTTATACATGGCATAGAGTGAGTAATAGTGCTCTGGGATGTAAGGTAGCCTTTTACCGCTCCTGTCAAGGTTTACAGTCTGGTTTCCAATTCTTACAGGCTCGTAAAACCTTTTAAAGGTATAATGCTGATAGCTGTAGCCAGCCCCAAGGCTGAGCCCATGTAAAGGCGAGAGGTTAACATCAAGCTCAAAGCCCTTCCTTTCTGTCTTTCCAGCATTTATGAACTTTGTAATTCCATCCTCAAAATACCTTACGACCTCATCCTTAACAGGGGAGAAGTAAAAGGCTGTGTCCATACTGAGCATACCTTTTCTCAGCTTCACACCTGCTTCGTAGTTTTCAACCTTTGCCATCT
The DNA here is from genome assembly GCA_037481935.1 of Aquificaceae bacterium. Classification (NCBI taxonomy): domain Bacteria; kingdom Pseudomonadati; phylum Aquificota; class Aquificia; order Aquificales; family Aquificaceae; species Aquificaceae bacterium. The sequence continues at coordinate 6,927 of JBBFKQ010000012.1, forward strand.
TGAGAGCCGGGTTTGAAGATAGCTCACTGCTTGTTGGGGTCTGAGCTCCTCGTGCGTAGGTGGCATAAAGATTAACACCTTCATAAAGCCTGTAAACAAGGCCTACTTTCGGATTTACAGAGTTGTAGGTTTTTTCCCTTGAATAGTCAAAGCAGTTTTCCATAGACGGACTAGGACAGCTTCTGTAATTTCCAGTAGAGAAGTCATAATCTCCCCACTTGTAGCCCCATATGTCAAATTTTACAGTGTCAAACCTTGCACCAACATCAAGGATAAGTTTGTTGAAGGTAAAGGATTGTTGAAGATAAAAGCCGTAAAGAGTGGTCTTCTGATTTTGCCTTTCTAGAAGGTCTCCAGCGCGGTCTGAAAGGGTTGAGATGATTCGTGGAGGATTTCCTGCAACCTGAACATCTGCATATCTGTAATACTTTGTTTTCTGTTCATCATGCCTCAGGGTAAAGCCAACAATTAAGACACCAAAAGTGTTCTTATAGTTGCCTTGAAGGTCTGCTCCGTATATCCAGGTATCCGCATCGTTTATTCTGCCAGTTACTGGGTGATAGTGGGTCCAGTGGTTCAGCCAGAAAACTGGCTTTAGCTCAAGGCTTCCTATGTTTTTTGTCAGCCTCGTGTTAAAAAACCATATCTCCGAATACCTTCCCATGTGCCTCCATGGGTCGGCAGTCTGCTGAACATCGCCTGTTTCCTTAAAGGTTGTCCACTGGTCTATCCTTCTAACAGGGTCAACTACAAGGGCACCGGGAAGCTGAAGGCTTGCCCTCGTATAGCCCAGATAAGATTCTACAGTAGTGCCGTCAGAAAACATGTAAGCCGGCTGAAGTGTTATTTGATTCGTCCAGAACTTGTTCCAGGGTCTCCAGCTGTTGTCTGTCTGCCTTCTACTTGCGGAGAAGGTAAAGTAAAAATTTTCAAGGCTTTTGGTGTAGTTTAAGTGAGAATAGAAGGTTCCAAAGTCTCCACCACCGACCTTTAAAATACCTCCCTTCCTTTCAAAGGGACTTATGGTCTGAACGCTTATAACACCACCCGCAGAATTAACCCCCCAGAGCGGGTTAGGACCTTTGTTAACTTCTATGGATTTCACCAGCTGTGTGTCCACAAAGTCAAGCCTTGTAAGACTATCTGGGTCCGTTATGGGAATGCCATTTAGAAGTATCATTATCTGTCTTACCCCATAAGGTGCTTGCAAACCTGAGCCTCTCAGTATAAGCCTTGTGTCATAGCCCTGATTTCTTGATTGTATAAACACACCAGGCACTCCGCTCAGGGCTTCTTGAAGGTTGAACATCTTTGTTTCCTTTATCCTCTCCTCTCCAACCACTTTGACGCTTGAGGGAACGTCCTCGGTTTTTCTCTCAAGCCTTGTTGCGGTTACGCTTACCTCTTGCACCTCAAGGCTCTGTGCGTAAGAAAGACCAGAAATCCCCAGAAGTAGCAAAATCTTACCCCTCATCGCAAACCTCCAGTAAATTTTCACTTGCTTTTAATCTTAAATTAAAGTAACGTAAAAGTCAAGTGATTTTAAAAAGATGGGGGGCTTCGCCCCCAAAAGGTATGCCATCAAGGACACACGAGGAAACCGAGGCGCACCACAGGTGGTAATATAACATAAAATTCACACAAAATCAACATGATTAAGGTCATAAGTTTTTTGTGGTAAAATATTCAAAAAGCTATGAGGTGCAGGCATGAAGTGGGATAATGTCTACGCATGGGAAGGCGGAGCAAGAGTTCCGCAAGAAGGGCAGTTTATAAGGCTCAGAGAAGACAAAAGCCTTGAGGTTCCCCACAATCCCATAATTCCCTACATAGAGGGGGATGGTATAGGTCCTGAGATTGCCCCGGCGATGATACACGTGGTGAACACCGCGGTGGAGAGGGCATACAGAGGGAGCAGAAGAATACACTGGGTGGAGGTGCTTGCCGGAGACAAGGCGGAAGAAAAGACGGGCAACCGCATGCCCGAGGAGACCCTTGAACTGCTAAAACAGGCAATAGTTTCCATAAAGGGACCCCTCGGCACCCCTGTGGGCAAAGGGGGAAAGTCTCTGAATGCCATCCTTCGCCAGTCCATGGACTTTTATTCTGCCATTAGACCCGTCTACTGGCTGGGTCAGCCCGCACCCATACCAAACCCCGAGAGGGTAAATGTGGCGGTCTTTAGGGAAAACTCCGACGACGTTTACATGAGCATAGAATACATGCCAAAGGCGGAAAATACCCAGAAGGTGAGGGAGTTTTTCATAAGGGAGATGGGAGTCTCCGAGTATGCCCTGCCCGAGGACTGCGGGATAACGGTAAAGCCCATGAGCGAATACAAGACAAAAAGGCATGTGCGTAAGGCTCTGCGGTGGGCTCTGGAGAACAACAAAAAGGTGGTGGCGGTGGTTGGCAAGGGCAACATAATGAAGGCGACAGAAGGCGCCTTTATGAACTGGGCTTTTGAGGTGGCAAAGGAGCCGGAGTTTGAGGGTCGCGTCATCACAGATGGAGAGCCTCAGGATGGTCAGGTAAAGATGGTAAAGGTGATAACTGACCAGATGCTCATGCAACTGGTCCTGAAGCCCGAAGCCTACGACGTTATCATCACCCAGAACCTCAACGGAGACTACATATCTGACCTTGCGTCCGCCCTTGTGGGAGGTCCGGGCTTTGTCCCCAGCGGAAACATAGGAGATGGATACGCCCTTTTTGAGAGCACCCACGGCACCGCCTACGACATAGCGGGTAAGGGGGTGGCAAACCCTCTATCCATTACGCTCTCCGGTGCCATGATGCTGGAATACCTTGGCTGGAAGGAAGCGGCGGAGCTGATATACGACGCGGTTCGCAGAGCAATAGGGGACAGGCTGGGAACGCCAGATATAGCAAACGGCTTCAGGAAGATGGGCATGGAGGCAAAAGAGCTTTCCACCATGAAGTTCGCAGAAGCTATAGCGGAAAGGATAGGACAGTGATATAATATTACTCAGGTATAGGGGGCTATGCCCCCATGACATCTTGGCAACTGAACAGGGCTTTTTTATATCCCGGAAGGGTGGGCAAGTCTGTCCATACTGCGGGGAGAGCCCCGCTACCTGCTATCGTCATCGTGCCATACGACCGTATGACCATACGACCATACGTATGGCTTTATGGTTTTATGGCGGTATGGCGTGTGCTTCTGAGCTTTGAAAGGCAAGGCTCTGAAATTGACAATGATACACTCAAGTCTGCAGAACCTCCGACTTCTGGCAAAAGACCCCCTTTTGAGAGGGGTGGGGGTCTGACAAAAGGCTTTATACATCTTACTTTGATTGATGTATGCTTTCAGGGTTTTAAGCCCACTATGAGGGATGGCGACTAAACTCAATAGTGATTTTGTCCACTCTCGTGAAGTTGTTTTAAGCCCACTATGAGGGATGGCGACGAGGTATGGGGTGGACAACCTTACACCTTTGTAGAAGTAGGTTTTAAGCCCACTATGAGGGATGGCGACTTCATCGTTTAGATGTTTTCTTACAAGTTCTATCATCGTTTTAAGCCCACTATGAGGGATGGCGACTCCACAAAGACAAAAAATTTTCTGTCCCTATAAAGGTGTTTTAAGCCCACTATGAGGGATGGCGACACGACGCTGTAAAGGCAATAAGAGAGTTCTACCCAAGTTTTAAGCCCACTATGAGGGATGGCGACAAGGCATAACATTTTTGAGGTTAGAAAGATAATGTTTGTTTTAAGCCCACTATGAGGGATGGCGACTTCCATGATACACCTCCTTAAAAGAAATTTTGATACCCGTTTTAAGCCCACTATGAGGGATGGAGACAACCCCCCGCCCCAGCCATAAACATGGGGCTTATACATGTTTTAAGCCCACTATGAGGGATATTCAACGGCTTTTGTGCGTCCTTTCACGCTCCCAGATTTATGCCTTTCGTCAGGGAACTCTGAAAAGGGCTTCTACAAGACTTCTGAACTTCTCTCCCCTGTCCTTGTAGTCCCTGAACATATCAAAAGACGCACAGGCGGGGGAAAAGAGTATGACACCCTCCGGTTTTGCAAGCTCAAAGCTCCTCTGCACTGCACTATCCAGGCTGTCTTCCAGATATATGTTGCATCCTGCCCACGCTCTTGCTATTCTTTCCCTTGCCTCACCGATTAGCACGCAGGCTTTTGTTTTTCTCCTTACCAGTTCCCTTATGCTCTCAAAGTCCCCTCCCTTGTCCCTGCCACCGGCTATGAGGACAACCCTGCCGTCCTCAAAGCTCTCAAGGGCAGACCTGAGGGCGTTTACGGTGGTGGACTTTGAATCGTTGTATACATCTATGCCCCCGAAGTTTCCAAGGTATTCCATCCTGTAGGGAAGTCCGGAGAAGGTGTATAACACCTCCCTTATGACCTCCACTGGCACATCCATAAGCCTTGCCATGGCACTGGCAAAGAGGGCGTTGTGCCAGTTGTGTTTTCCCCTTATCCTGAGCTTTTCTACCTCAAAGAGTTCCTCTCCGAGGAAGTAGGCTCTGCCATTTTTTACAAAGCCGTCCTGACCCTCCTCAAGCAGGTAAAACTTCCTTGCCCTGCTGGGAGTTTCCCTGACCTTTCTGTCAAGGGCATTAAGAAGCAGAAAGTCTTCTTCTCTCTGCCCTGCAAAGATGTTTCTCTTGCTCCAGAGGTAATCCTCCATGCTGGGATGCCAGTCAAGGTGGTCCTCAGAAAAGTTAAGAAAGGCACCACCCACGGGTCTGAAGGTCCTGAGAGTTTTCCCCTGAAAAGAGGAGACCTCAAGCACCGCAAGGCACGAGGGATTTTCGAGCACTATTCGTGATAGGGGCTTTCCTGCGTTGGCACCCTCTTCCACGTTGGCGTAGACCTCTTTTAGCATAAGGTATGTGAGCCTTGTTGTGGTTGACTTGCCGTCCGTGCCCGTGATGGCAAGGGCTCTGCCCCCAAAGAACCTCCACGCCAGCTCAAGCTCCCCTATGAGCTCTATATCCCTTTTCTGCGCCTCTTTCCAGAGGGGATGGTGCGGGGGGATACCCGGAGAGAGGACTACCATGTCTACAAGGTCAAGGTATTCTCTGAAGTTGTCCCCGCGTGCGTCGTCCCCTGCGTAGACCTCAAAGCCCTTTGCCTTCAGAAGCTCTACCGCAGAACTTCCGCTCACACCAAGACCCCACACAAGTGCTCTCTTCATGCTATATCTCCTTATGTATGCCTTCTATGTAAATTCTTTCAAGTATTCTCTTTGCTATGGGCGCTGCGGCAGCACCACCGGAGCCCCCATGTTCCACAAGAACGCCAATCACAAAAATGGGGTCCCTGTAAGGAGCAAAGCCCACAAACCACGCATGGTCTCTCAGATGATAGGGCAGGTTTTTCCTTCTGACGCTGTGAGCAGAAACCTGGGCAGTTCCGGTTTTCCCTGCTATTTCCACTATGGTAGAAAAGGCAGAGGTGGCAGTCCCGCTTCTTACCACATCCCTTAAAGACTCTCTTATCACCGCAAAGTGCTCGGGCTTTGCCCTTACCACCCTGTAGACGCTCCTGCTGGCTCTCCATATAACCTTTCCCTCTGCGCTCCTCTTTTCTCTTATGAGCAAAGGTCTGTATATGACGCCGTTGTTGGCAATAGCCATCATCATCAGAGTCTGCTCAAAGAGGGTTGATTTCATAAAGCCCTGTCCTATGGACATGTTTACCGTATCTCCACCATACCAGGGCTCTTTTAGTTTACTTCTTTTCCACTCAGGGGTCGGTATAAAGCCCCTTGCAAGGGGAAGTTCAAAGGGTATGTCTTCTCCGTAAGAAAAGCTCCTGAGCGTTCTTTCTATTTCCCTTGGACCGAGCCTGTAATAACCGTAGTGATAAAAGTAAACGTCGCAGGAGTCCCTTATGGCTCTGTGTAGGTTCTCCCAGCCATGACCGCTTCTGTTCCAGCAGAAAAACTTCCTGTTTCCAATTTCAAAGTGCCCCCTGCACACCACTCCCTCCCTTTCAGACACGCCCTTCTCAAGAAGAGCTATGCCAAGGGCTGGTTTTATAACCGACGCAGGAGGATACTTTGCCTGTGTCGCTCTGTTGAAAAGTGGTTTGAACCTGTCCTCATTATACTGACTCCAGAGCTCATTTATTCTGTTGGGGTCAAAGGACGGATAGCTGAGGAGTGCCAGCACCTCACCGGTCCTTGCATCCAGTATAAGCACCGCACCAGCCCTGTGTCCCGAATCTCTGAAAACCTCATAGGCTATCTTCTGTATCCTTGAGTCTATGGTGGTCACAAGAGAAATACCCTTTTCTGGCTCCCTGTAGCCGAGATTTCCTATCACCTTCCCCACCGCATTTACCATAACCTCTTCCGCCCCCACCCTGCCAAGAAGCTCCTCATCAAGTGCCTTCTCCAGACCGTATGCACCCACAAGGCTCTGGCTACCAATTCTGTCCCCATACTTCTGATAGTGCCTTTCCGTAGGATAGGAAACGTATCCTACTACATGAGCGCACACCTCACCCAGAGGGTAGTTCCTCGTGGGAATCGTGTTTATGAAAACCCCGGGAAGTTTGTAGCTGTAGTTGTAAAACCTGTCTATTTCCTCCTGAGTTTTGAGCTCGGTCAGAACTACCGGTTCTATGGCTTTCCTTTTCTTTATGCTCTCGTAGTCCAGACGAACTCCAAAGAGCTCTTCAACGCTTGTCAGGACCTCTTTGAGATTGCCCTCTTCCTGCAGTTTCTGGTGGTCAAGGAGAAGCATGTATCTTGGAGTATCGTATGCAAGCCTCTCTCCCCTTATGTCCAGTATGTCCCCCCTCTGAGGATATATTACTCTTTTCCTCACGTAGTTTCTCTGAGACAGTTCCCTGTAGTATTCACCCCTGAAGAGCTGAAGGTAGATTAATCTCAGAAGAACAAGGGCATATGCCACAACACCTATAAAAAAAAGAAATATGAAGCGTCTTCTATTCATGACTCCCTGTAAAGGTATCTTCCTGAAATAAGATAAAGGAAAAGCAGTTCAAGGGAAAAGCTCAAGAGAGCAAGCCAGATATTAAGCTCTGTATAGTATCTTATCCTGAAAAGGGCTATCACCCAGAGCCTTTCCACTAGAGAGAGCAGTGCATAGACAAGCAAAAGAGATACCCTGCTGGGCATCTCAATCCTTAGCTTCATAAGGTTGAAAAGTGTAGCAAAAAGCACAAAGCCAGATAGATTTAATCCAAGAGAGTCCTGAAACAGGTCAAGGAAAAAACCAGCCAGAACCGCTCTTCTGAGCCAGGAATTACCCTCCCCAAGGATGTTAAGGAAAAGGTATAGGAGGAGAAGATTGGGGGTCAAAAGCATGCTATGGAAAAGGGCAAGGAGCACAGAACTCTGAAAGTATGCGAGGAAAAAAGCTATTATGTAGAATTTCATAAAGGCTCCTTTATGATTAAAAGAATGTGGGCTTTCCTTATGTCTGCTGATGGTCTGACTTCAACTCTCTTAAAAAAGCCCTTTTCTTCATTGGAAACCCGCTGAACTGTGCCAATGGTGAGATGGGGAAAATTCTTTCCCGGCACTCTAACATAGACCATATCCCCAACTTTAATCTCGTCCTCTACCCTCACATGAAGCAGAGAACCCGTGGGGAAGCCTCCTCTGTATATGTACGCCTTATCTCCAACCCCCGAGCTCAGGGTAAATTCCTCAGAGAAAACTGTTCTTATCCTTGAGGAACTCCCATACACGCTGTCCACAATACCCACCAGATTATCCCCAGAAAAGACCAGCATGCCCTGAGATAATCCCTTATCCTGCCCCTTGTTTACGAGCACAAAGGCATCCCTGCCTGATGGGTCGTAGGCTATTACGCTTGCGTAAACGAGGGGGTAGTTACCAGGTTGAAAAGGAAGGTCTATGGCTTTGTTCAGGTTTTTGAGATTGTTTTCACAGGTAAGAAGCTGGGCTTTATACAGTTTATACTCTTCAAGTTCTTTTCTGAGCCTCTGGTTTTCTTCGCTCACGTTCCTTAAAAGCAAATAGGTTTCTATGGCTCTCCTTGTAGCCTCTGCCATGTTCCCCTTGAGTTCAAAAAGAGGGTAAACTGCCGACCTCAGGAGGTTGTAAGCATAGCTAAAGTATGGCAACGTGGAAAGGTTGATAAAGTAAAGCAAAAGGCTGAAAAGCAGAACCATAAAAGGTGCAAAATAGCCCTTCATACCATAGAGACTTTCCTTATGAGTTCTATGTTGTCAAGAACTCTTCCCACACCTCTTGCAACTGCAGTTATTGGGTCTTCGCAGTATTGGGTTTTAATACCAGTTTCACGCTCTATCCTTATGTTTAGGTTTCTCAGAAGCGAGCCTCCTCCTGCCAGAGTGATTCCTCTTTCTGCTATGTCAGAAGCCAGCTCTGGTGGAGTCCTCTCAAGGGTAGACTTGACAGCGTTTACGATGGAAGAGAGCACATCCTCAAGGGCCTCTGTCACATCTCTGTTGCTTATTCTAACTACTTTTGGGAGCCCCGTTATATCCCTGCCCTTTATCTCCATAAACCTCTCCTCTTCCTCGTATATGGCACTGCCAAGCTCTATCTTTGCCTTCTCAGCGGTCTGTTCACCTATGAGAAGATGATGCTTTTTCTTAACATGCTGTATTATGGACTCTGTCATCTCATCACCGGCAACCCTTATGGAATTGGAAACCACTATACCTGCAAGAGAGATAATGGCTATTTCCGTAGTTCCTCCCCCTATGTCCACCACCATGTTCCCTATTGGTTCCTCTATGGGAAGTCCTGCACCTATGGCAGCAGCCATAGGCTCCGCTATGAGGTAAACCTCTCTTGCCCCTGCACTTTTAGCCGCATCTATGACCGCCCTCTTTTCTACCTGTGTAACCCCAGAGGGCACGCCTATAACAACCCTCGGCTTTGCCTTGAATATGCTCCCCCCTATTGCCTTGTTTATAAAGTAGGAGAGCATAACCTTTGTAGCCTCAAAGTCAGTTATAACACCATCCCTGAGTGGCCTGACAGTCTGTATGTTCTCAGGGGTCTTTCCCAGCATCTCCTTTGCTTCTTTCCCAACAGCCAGAACTCTGCCAGAGCGCACGTCAACGGCAACTATGGAAGGTTCGTAGAGCACTATACCCTTTCCCTGGGCGTAAACCACCGTGTTGGCGGTGCCAAGGTCTATACCTATGTTGCTGGCTACGAAACCGAGAAAATTTGCTAATTTGCTTAACATCTCTAATATTATAAACTATGGAGGCTACATTACATAAAAGGCACGAGGAAAGGCTCCTTAAATCTCTTGGATACGAAGATGGCAGGGTAAGGAAAGCACTTGAGTTCATAGAGGAGAAGCATGCAGGGCAGTTCAGGAAATCTGGAGAGCCATACGTGGTGCATCCCATAGAAGTTGCCATAACTCTGGCAGAACTGGGTATGGACACAGATACGGTGGTTGCCGGACTACTGCATGATGTGCTTGAAGACACGCAGACCACTTACGAGGAGCTGAAGGAGAAATTTGGCAAAGACGTGGCGGACATAGTGGAGGGAGTGACAAAGCTGGGAAAGATTAACTTCAAGGATGTGGAAACTCAGAAGGCGGAAAACTACAGAAAGCTAATCCTTGCCTTCTCAAAGGACCTGAGGGTCATATTCGTAAAGCTTGCAGACAGACTTCATAACATGAAAACCCTCCAGTGTTTCAGCAGGGAAAAGCGGGTGAGGATAGCAAGGGAGACCCTTGAAATATACGTTCCTATTGCCAACAGGCTTGGCCTCTGGAAGATAAAGACAGAGCTTGAAGACCTCTGTTTTATGCACCTTTATCCGAAGGAATACGAGGAGGTTAAGAGCTTTGTGGGCAGGAGCAGAAGAGAGCTTGAAGACTACCTGAAAAGGGTTTTTATACCTAAGCTCAAAGAGGAACTCAAAAAGGCTGGCATAGATGCCCATGTGGCATACAGACCCAAGCACCTGTATGGCATATGGCAGAAAACTCTCAGAAAGGGTATAAGACTTGAGGATGTGCATGATATACTGGGCGTGAGGGTTATAGTGGGCACTGTGCAGGAATGCTATCTTGTTCTTGGAATAGTCCACAGCATATTCAAGCCCGTTCCGGGGAAATTTGACGACTACATATCCCTGCCAAAGCCTAACCTTTACCAGTCCCTTCACACTGCAGTGATAGGTCCAAAGGGCAGGATGGTGGAGGTTCAGATAAGAACCTGGGAGATGCATGAAAGGGCGGAGAAGGGTATAGCTGCCCACTGGGCTTACAAGGAGGGAAGAAGTGTAAAGGACGGTGCAGTATACTCATGGCTGAAAAGTCTTGTGGAAAGCGTGAAAGGCAGCAAAAACCCACAGGAGCTTCTGGAAAACCTCAAGCTGGAGCTCTTTTCCGAGGAGGTCTTTGTTTTTACACCAAAGGGAGACCTGGTAGTTCTTCCGAAGGGCTCAACGCCCGTTGACTTTGCCTATTACATACACACAGAGGTGGGCAATCACTGTGCTGGAGCAAAGATCAATGGCAGGATTGTACCTCTAAACTACAGGCTTCAGAGTGGGGACATGGTGGAGATAATAACAAGTCCCCACAAAAAACCAAATCAGGAGTGGCTCAGCTTTGTGGTTACATCAAGAGCAAGGAACAAGATAAAGGCTGTGCTGAAGGAACTTGAAAGAGAAAGACATCTCCAGCTTGGTAAGGAAAGGCTTGACCTCTTCTCTCAGAGACTGGGGATAGGCAAAGATATGCTCTTGAAAAGGCTTATTGAAGAGACGGAGGCTAAGGGGGAGGAAGATGTATACCTGCTCCTTGGAAGCGGTAAGCTTTCAAAGGAAAGGGTGTATTCCCTCTTCAGAAAAACCCAGAAGGAAAGACCTCAGGAAAGGGTAGAGGACATACTTCATATAGATGGTCTTGGAAATGTGCTTCATACCCTGGCAGAGTGCTGCAACCCCCTGCCGGGTGAGGATGTATACGGAGTTATATCCAGAGGAAAAGGGCTTGTGATACATTCAAAGGAATGTCCAAACCTTGTTCACATCTGGAAGGTTTCACCTGAAAAGGTTATAAAAGTTCTCTGGAGCAGGTCTCAGGGACTTCATCCTGTCAGACTAAGACTGCTGGCAAAGGACAGAATGGGTATTCTGGGAGAAGTTACTACCACCATAGCCAAGTCAGGAGCAAACATTACAGAGGCCAGAACCAAGAGCCTGCCCTCCGGTCAGGCGCTCATGGACTTCACACTGCAGGTGGAGAATTACCAGAGCTTTCTCAGGGTAAAAGAAGCCCTTCGGGCTCTGGAAGGTGTGGAGAGCGTGCAGAGGCTGATGGGGTAGAGAAAGAGTATTTAAGGACCCGGTCTTCTCATGCTGAGTCTGTATTCTGCCTTGACCAATGAAGCCATGAACCTTTTGATATCATCCCAGAAGGGGTCTATGTATCTGTTGTTTTCTTTTTCTGCATCTTCAAAGAAGGCCAGAGCTCTCAGGAAAATGCCCGGGTCGTAGCCACTGTATTTCTGACAGAGGTCATGTAGCAGTCCACGGAGGGTTATCCCCCTTTTGTTCATAAGAAACCACAGGTCAAAGAAATCTCTTTTGTTACCCCTCTGTGCAATAGCTACAGCCTTCATGCAGGCAATGTCCCTGTCCCTTGCCATTGAGATGTTCAGGTCTTTCCGGAGCTCCAGTTCCTCCAGAAGCGGGTATGAGTATTTGAAAAAGGAAAATCTAACGCCCTCTATAAAAAATATGAGCGTATCCTCCCTCATGGATACGACCTCTGCAGGTAGGAGTCTGAGCTTTTCCATCATACTGCTGACTCTGAAATCTTCAGAGGGGTAAGTAAAGAAATCAAAGCCTTGTGAAGGTCTGTGGGAGTATCTAATTGCCAGTGCAGTGCCACCAGCTAAATAGAAACCCTCAGTAAGGGAATAGGATACAACCCTCTCTAAAGTTTCTCTCTGCACACCTTCTAAGCTCATCTTCAGACACCTCAAGGACTAACTGCCAGAAAGCTCTATTCTCCCTCTTAAACCTGTGTATGTTTTCCAGAAACACTTTCTTGAGCTCTTCTTCCGTAAAGAGCTGGGCTATTTTGAGTGGATTGCCGTAGAGCATGGCTCTAATAAGAAGTTCCTCATAGCTCTCCTCCCCGTCCCATGAAAAGGCTTTTAGAAACTCCTCTCTGTCCATGGCTCACGTGCCACTGAAGCTCAGCTGCCCATCTTCCACATCCACCACCACCTTCTGCCCGTCCTTTATTTCACCCTTTATTATGAGGTTTGCCAGCGGGGTTTCAAGGTGCTTCTGCAGGGTTCTTTTGAGGGGTCTTGCACCGTAAGCAGGGTCGTAGCCCAGCTTTACAAGGTGTTCCTTGGCGCCCTTTGTGAGCTCAATGCTTATGTTCCTCTCCGCCAGCCTCTTGTTCACACCAGCCACCAGCAGGTCTATAATCTGGAAGAGTTCTTTCATGGTAAGTGGCTTGAAAACTATTATCTCGTCCACCCTGTTAAGGAATTCTGGCCTGAAGTGGTAGCGAAGCTCTTCAAGAACCCTCTCCTTTGCTCTTTCAAACTCCCTCTGCACCTTCTCTTCGTCTCCGTCCACAGATATGCTAAGAAGATACTGAGAGCCTATGTTGGAGGTCATGATTATGACCGTGTTCCTGAAGTCTACGGTCCTTCCGTGAGAGTCTGTTAACCTTCCATCGTCCAGCACCTGAAGGAAAAGGTCAAAGACCCTTGGGTGGGCCTTTTCCACCTCATCAAGAAGTATGACAGAGTAGGGCTTTCTACGCACCGCTTCGGTCAGTTTTCCACCCTCCTCGTAACCCACATAGCCCGGGGGTGCACCTATGAGCTTTGCCACGCTGTGCTCTTCTTTGAACTCAGACATATCAAGCCTTATGAGGGCATCTTCATCTCCAAAGAGGAGTTCCGCAAGCGCCTTTGAAAGCTCGGTCTTTCCAACGCCGGTGGGTCCCAGAAACAGAAAGCTGGCTATGGGTCTCTTGGGGTCTTTCAGACCTGCCCTTGCCCTCCTTATGGCTTCGGAGACCGCCACCACCGCATGCTCCTGGTCTATGACCCTCTTGTGAAGCTCTTCCTCAAGTCTGAGAAGTCTCTCCATCTCTTCTTCCCTCAGCTTTGTGACGGGTATTCCCGTCCACTCGGAGACAACCTGTGCCACATCGTCCCATGTAACCAGAAGCTCCTCTGCCTTCTTGCTCTCGAGTTCTTTGAGTTCTTTTTCAAGTTTCACCTTTTCTATTTTGAGGTTTGCTTCTCTTTCGTAGTCCCCCCTTTCGGACGCCTTGAGGATTTCCTGGTCAAGCTCTTCCATACGCCTCTTTATCTCAGAAATCCTGGCATCCACACCACCAAGTTTTGAGACTATTGCCTGCTTTTCCTTTTCAAGCTGAACCTTCTTAATCTTCAGCTGGGCTTCTTTCTCATAGTTGCCCTCCAGATATGCCTTCTGAATCTCTTCCTCAAGGCTCCTGAGTTTTCTGTCTATCTCCTGAACCTCAGGAGGAAGGGCTACCGCCATGAGCTTTTTGCGCGCAGAAGCCTGGTCAAGGGCGTCTATTGCCTTGTCAGGGAGCTTTCTGAAGGTTACATACCTCCTTGTGAGCTTTACCGCAGCCTCTATAGCCTCGTCAGAAATTTTTACCTTGTGGTGCTTTTCCAGCTTGGGTCTTAGGCCCTTCAGTATTTCTACAGTTTCCTCTTCAGTGGGCTCGTCTACATATATGGGCTGGAACCTCCTTTCAAGGGCTGGGTCCTTTTCTATGTGCTTTCTGTATTCGTCTACCGTTGTGGCTCCGATTACCCTTATTTCGCCTCTTGCAAGGGGTGGCTTTAGCATGTTTCCTGCGTCCACTGCACCCTCCGCCCTTCCTGCACCCACCACCGTGTGTATCTCATCTATGAAGAGTATTACATTTCCCTTTTGCTTTACCTCATCCAGAAGTCCTTTAAACCTCTCCTCAAACTCTCCTCTGTATTTAGAACCTGCTATGATAGAACCCATATCAACGGAGATAACAGCCTTATCCTGAAGCTCTATGGGAACCTCCTTGTTCACTATCCTCTGAGCAAGTCCCTCCACTATTGCAGTCTTACCCACACCCGGGTCACCCACAAGAACGGGATTGTTCTTTGTTCTTCTCAGGAGAACTTCAATGACCTGATTTATCTCCTTCTCTCTTCCTATTACTGGGTCAAGTTTGCCCTCCCTCGCAAGCTGAGTGAGGTCTACCCCGAACCTCTCAAGGGCAGACTTTTCTTCTTCTCTGAGTTCCTGTGCCACATCCTTCATCTTTTCACCTCCTGATATATCTTCTAAAATCTTACCAGCTATGGTGTCCTTTGCTTCAAGCAGGCTGGCAACTATGTGATAGGGCTCCACCTGAGAGAGCCCCTCAGAGACTGCCCTGTCCTGAGCCCTTTCAAGAACCTTTACAAGGTTCTGAGAGTAGTCAAAGACAGGCTCTCTACCAAAGACAATCTTACCCACTGCATCTGTTACCCTCTCAGGTGAAAGACCCAGTTCCTTCACCTGTTCCACAAGACTTGACGTCTCAAGGGCTTTCCTTATAAGACCGTCAATGCTGAGCCTGTTTTCAAGAAAGGCTCTTACGTCCTCTGGTCTGAACACCGCAGAGAGGCTCCTCTCCACACCTTCCAGCTGGCTTCTATACTGGCTTTCAAGCCTTTCAAGCCTTGTGAGCTCCACCTGAAGCTCCTGAAGGCTCCAGTAGTCTCCGTATCTTCTTACCCTCTGAAGCTCCTGACTTATGCTTTCTTTTGCCTTCCTGACCTTTTCCAGCTCCATCTGCACATGACCTATGTCGGATTTTACCTGCATAATTTTACTTCTGAGGTCAATAAGATGCTTGGCTTCCTGCTCAGCCGCTCTGCCTATCTGAGCGTAGAGCTTTTCAAGGTATTCAGAAACCTTTTTATAGAGACCTTTTGCCTCTATACCTCTCTTTTCAAGATATTTTCCCAGAGCGGACTTTTCGTCCATGAGTAGGGCAAGAAGGAGGTGGTCCGTATCCACCTTGCTGTCTCCCCTCTTCTTTGCCAGCTCTTTTGCCCTGCTAATGTATTCAAGAGACCTCCCAGAGAGCAGGTTTTCGCTAAACATGTTAACCTCCAGGTTTAATAATGGTTTTTATAATATGCTTTAGTGAGGTTTTGTCAAGTTGTGAGTGAGCGGTAAGCAAGGGGAAGAAGCTTAAGGGTGTAGTAGCAGTTTACAAGAAAAAAGGCAAAGTAAAAGGGCTTTGAAAGGGATGGGTTAAAGGCCTCTGTGATGAGGGCAAAGGTAAGGGAGGGGATGCCAGCAAAGAGAAACCTCTGAGGAATTTCCTGACTAAGTAGTTCCTTTAGGGTGGGTATACTCTGCCTTCCCATCTTTGGAGCGTAGAGCCTCCACCAGAGGAGGAAGGGGACTATATGGTAGGAAGCACCCACAGTTATGAAGGTTAGAAAGCCGTAGAGCATACCATCCCAGTGCCAGCCCATAAGACCGTAATTTCCACTTCCAGCGGATGCTATTCCCACAGCCATGAAGAAGACCAACATAAAAAGCCCAAGTGTGAGGTATTGCACTGATATGTCAAGCCCTTTCAGGGGGCTTCTTCTTTGCAGAAGGCTCATGTACAGGACAAGAGTAAGGAGCAGTAAAGAAAGAAGCATTAAAAGACCAGAATAGGCAATGAGCGCAAAGTTACTTCTATACCAGCCGTAGAGGAAGACAGGTAGGGGAAGATTGTATAGGATAAGGATCCACCATATTGCTTTTCTGTGCTTTATTTCTTCAATCTGAAGCATGGGAACAAAAACATAGTAAGCCCCAATTATCACATTCATGAAAAGACCTGTGGTTAGAGTATGCTTTATGAGGCCGGGGCTGAGCTTCATGAACATGAAGATGCCCGAAAGGGCAAAGTATAAACCTCCAAGGAAGAAAAAGATAACAACCGGGTCTTTGAGGTTCTTTGTGTTTAAGATAAGGAAGAAAAGGCCGAGAAAGCCAAAAGGCATAAAAAGAATCCATGATATATGGGATTTCCAGAGCAGAAAGAAAAGGTTTATAAAGGTGAGCAGGAGATACAGGTATGTAAGCCACTCCCATCTTATCCTTATACCCTGAAGGGTTGGATACATCTGAAAAAGCGTCCCCATTATAAGGGACGGAAAGGCTATGAAGATGAGAAGGTCCCTGTAAGGCATGCCAAAGAGTTTCAAGATTAGAGAAAGGTCAATGAGAAAAAGACACAGGAGTATGTAAATAGAGGTAAGCTTTACAAAGGAGGCAGGTCTTATCATTTGCCCACGAGCCTTCTCAGCTCTTTGAGAAGCTCCTGGAATTTTTCGTCGGACATTCTCCTTATCTTCTTAGCCTGCCCAAGGTTCACCGTATGGGGAAGTATTTTTCTGAGTATGGGGTTTTTGAGAGGTGTGAAGCCGTATTTTATGAGAACATCAAGGGCTTCAGGAACTTTTTTCAGAAGCTCTCCCACATTGGTTTCTTCGTTTATCTCAAACTCAATCTCCCTTGCACATTCAGACTCCTCAACCTTCAGGGGCTGGGAGGACTTTTTCCATATCTTTAAAAGGTATCCTTCCTCCGTTTCCTTCAGTTCGTAAGTATATCCCAGCTCCTCAAGCCTTGGCAAAAGATGGGTAAAGGGTCTTGAACCAAGCACTTCAAGCACTTCTCCCTCCTCCAGCTCCCCGAGGGCCTGGGCTACTTTTACCATAGGCTGAGGAGGTTCAAGGTTTCTCACATCAAGCCTCTTCATGGCTCACCCCCAAAGAGGTATCCCTCAAGCTCCACATCCACAGAGTATCCAAGGGCTTCAACTTTCTCCTTAACCGCCTGAAGAAGGTAGCCTCCTACGGGACAAAAGGGACTTGTAGGCTTTATCACAACCTTTAATCTATTTTCCCCTATCTGGCTTATCTCCCTTACAATGTTCATACTTACAATGTCAAGACCCGTGTGAGGGTCTATGACTTCTCTCAGGGTTTCAAACACCTCCTTCATGGCTATCTTCCCTTTATTCTATCTCTAAAAAGCTCATGACATGCCATACAACCCTGAAGCATGTTCGTGTATGTCCTGAAGGCTTCATCCCTTTTGCCCTCCTTTATAAACCTTATAACCTCCTCCGCACCTCCATGAACCTGCCTTTCAAAGGCGGGCATCATCCTTGAAAAATCCTCCCTCATTGATGGGTCTATGTATCTGAGAGGTCCTCCTTTAGGAACAGGGTGCTCAGCTATTTCCTTTGCACCCTCAAGGACCATGGCATCGTTATTTAGGAGAAAACCCTGAAGCATTTTGAGTGTGGACTGATTCACCAGTTGCATCACCTGCTTGAGGGTAAGCTCGCTCTCCAACTCATGTGAAAAGCCGAGGGCGAGGCTCAGAGTTAAAAGCAGGGCAAACTTTTTCATCTTACAACCTCCCAATCCTTATTTTCCAGAAGTCTTTTTCGTGTTCTACATACTCCCATCCAACCCTCTTGGGAAAGGTAATAGCCATCTGAAAGTACAGGGGCAGAGGGTCGTGGTCGTTAATGATTAAAAAGGCCTCTCTTTCCGTCAACTCAGAAAACTTCTTCATAACAAGAGGATGTCTTAAACCGTGTTCAATGGGCCTGAGGTCTATGGTCTCCTTTTCCAGAAAGTTCTGGCTTCCAAGGGCTACTTCGTAAAGAAGTGATTCACTTTCCGGCATGAAACCAAAAAGCTCAGCCGTATCCACCAGAAAATAGTATGGCGCCTCAGCCTTTCCAAACCTTTGACCGAGTATGAACCTGCCCGAGCCCTCTGAAAGGATGTATACCCTGACATAAGCACAGGCTGAAGGCATGAGACCTTCCAGCATTCTTACCTTCACTTCGTCTGTGCCCGCACCAACATCCAAAGTTATTACACCATGCATGGGATTGCCTCCTGTGGAAAGATAAGTTAATCCATGAAATAAGTATGTAAATGATTACAATCATATTTTAATACTTATAAGTTTTTCTAATATCTTGACAAACAACTCCTTATATTCTATATTAATATCTGTGATTTAAATCAAACTGGAGGTGTATTATGAAAAGGGCGCTTCTGGCACTACCCATTGCAACCTTCATCTTTTCCTGCCAGCCAAAACCTCCCGAAAAGGCTCAGGAACCTACTAAGCCAGTAGAACAGCCAGCTGTAGTTGAAAAGAAGGAAGAGGCGGTAAGCGATAAGGGCATAGGACCAGTAACAGAAGTTCAGCTTGGACCCATAGACCAGACTCTGGTAAAGAAAGGTAAAGAAATCTTTGATTCCAAATGTGCCTCCTGTCACAAACTTGAGGAGAAATATGTGGGACCCCCGCTTAAGGGTGTAACAAAGAGAAGAAAGCCCGAGTGGATAATGAACATGATACTAAACCCTGCGGAGATGGTCCAGAAGGACCCCGTGGCAAGGGGACACCTTGCTGAGTATCCCATACAGATGCCCTTTCAGGATGTTTCAAAGGAAGACGCAAGGGCAATACTTGAGTATCTGAGGAGCGTTGATGAAAAGTAAAACCTTATAAAGGAGGTGTTGCCATGCTGGGCAAGAAGAAGTTGATGGTTGGAGGGCTATCAGCCCTCGTAGTGGGTGCCTTGCTGACAGGCTGCCCGCCAAAGAAAGAGGCGGTAAAAACAAGCGCTGTAGGCGTAGATGCGGCATCAAAGGTCTATGTGCCACCGGGTAAACAGGACGAGTTCTATGTTTTCTTCTCCGGAGGCTTCAACGGTCAAGTAACCGTCTACGGTGCACCTTCAGGCAGGATACTGAAGGTCATAAAGGTTTTCTCTGTTGACCCTGAAACGGGCTATGGCTTTACACCAGAAACCAGACCCATGCTCATGACATCGCATGGATTTTTACCCTGGGATGATACTCACCACCCATGGCTTTCCCAGACTAACGGAGAGCACGACGGAAGGTGGCTCTTCATTAACGCCAACAACACTCCGAGGATAGCAAGGATTGACCTCACCACCTTTGAAACTACTGAGATAATTGAAATACCAAATGTAGCTGGAAACCACCCATCTCCTTACGGAACAGAGAACACAGAATACGTGGTATCAGGTTCAAGGTTTTCTGTGCCAGTGCCGCAGAGGGACGTTCCCATAGAGTCTTACAAGGAAAATTTCAAAGGTGTTATTAGCTTCATAAAGGCGAACGAACCCGGAAAAATGGATGTTGCCTTTCAGATACTCATGCCAGGTTTTAACTATGACCTCGCAAGGTGTGGCAGGGGTCCCTCTCATGGCTGGTGCTTCTTCACCTCCTACAACACAGAGCAGGCCCACACCCTCCTTGAAGTAAACGCATCAAAGAACGACAAAGACTTTATAGCTGCCGTGAACTGGAAAAGAGCGGAGGAATGCGTGGCTCAGGGCAAGGCTAAGGAAATGCCAGCCACCTACTATCACAACTACTACGATGAGAAAAAGCACATGGCGGTATCAGAGGTTAAGAAATCTGTCAAGGTGCTGGACCCAAAAGAATGCCCCGGTGTTGCCTACTTCCTGCCAACTCCCAAATCTCCACACGGCGTTGATGTCTCCGACGATGGTGAATACATAGTGGGCGGTGGGAAACTGGCAACGGTCATACCCATTCATTCCTTCTCAAAGATGCTCAAGGCTATAGAACAGAAGGCTTTTGAAAAAGAAATAGATGGCATTCCAGTTCTTAAATACGATGCAGTCCTTCACTGCGAGCTTGAAAAGCCCTGCCTTGGACCACTGCATACAGAGTTTGATGGTAAGGGGTTTGGATATACCTCATGCTTTGTCTCCTCTGAAGTGGTAAAGTTTGACTACAAGGGATGTAAGGTGGTTGATAGGGTCCCCACTTACTATTCTGTGGGACACCTGCTTATACCTGGCGGAGATACCAAAAAGCCCTATGGTAAGTATCTCATAGCGATGAACAAGATAACCAAAGACAGGCAACTCCCTGTAGGTCCAGAGCTCCTTCAGTCCGCTCAGCTCTACGATATAAGTGGGGAAAAGATGCAGCTTATCCATGAATTCTTTACCATAGGTGAACCTCACTATGCGCAGGCCATACCTGCAGACAAGATAAAGGACAAAGTTAAGAAGATTTACCCCCTTGCTGAGAACGAGCACCCCTATGCGGTAAAGGCGGAGAAAGATGCAAGGGTTGAAAGAAAGGGCAACGAAGTCCATGTATACATGACCATGATTAGGTCTCACTTCGTCCCTGACAACATTGAGGGCGTAAGGGTAGGGGACACAGTCTACTTCCATCTTACCAATCTTGAACAGGACTGGGACATACCTCATGGTTTTGCGGTTAAGGGTTCAGAGGATGCAGAAATTCTTGTCATGCCCGGTCAGACAAAGACCCTTGTATGGAAACCTAAGGCTCCCGGTGTTTATCCCTTCTACTGCACTGACTTCTGCTCCGCACTTCATCAAGAGATGCAGGGCTATATAAGGGTTTCTCCAGCAGGCTCTAATGTGCCTCTCAAATACTACACTGGCACTCCACCCACTGCACAGAAGTGAGGAGGTGAGCTATGAACATACTTTCAAGAGGGCTTCTTGCCCTCGCCTCTCTTTTACTTATCTTGACTTACTTCTTCCCACTCTGGAAGATAGAACTTATAGCCCCCCAGTATCCAGAGGGGCTGAGGATGTTCATATGGGTAAATAAGATAACCGGTGGAACGGAGTTTGACCTGTATAACATAAACCTCCTCAACCACTACATCGGCATGAAACCTATAGAGCCGGAGGCTATACCGGAGCTGAAGATAATGCCCTTCATAGTCGGCTTCCTTATAGCCTTCGGCCTTCTGTCATCCCTGCTTGGAAAGCGTGTCCTACTCTATGCCTGGGTAATAACCTTTACTCTTCTCGGCATAGCTGGTCTTGCAGACTTCTACAGATGGGGCTATGAGTATGGGCACAACCTTGACCCAAACGCTCCCATAAAGATACCCGGCCTTGCCTACCAGCCACCCCTTATAGGAACAAAGCAGCTTCTTAACATGCTTGCAAGCTCCTATCCAGACATGGGCGGATACATAATGGGGCTTTCCTTAGCCCTTGGCTTTGTTGCCATAATTCTGGATATAAGGCTTTCAGGAGGCTTGAGAATGGAGGTAAAACCGGCATGATACTCCGGGTGCTATGGGCTTTCCTCCTGCTCCTTTTTCTTTTTTCCTGTAAATCGGATAAGCCAGAACCCATAAAACTCGGTGAAGATGTATGCGAATACTGTAAGATGGTCATTGCAGACGAGAGGTTTGCAGCGGAAGTGATAACCAAGAAGGGTAAGGTTTACAAGTTTGACGCCATAGAGTGCATGGTGGGCTACTTCAACGAAAACGAAGAAGATATAAAGAAGGCCTATGTGGTGAACTTTCTGAACCCAAAGGAGTTTATCCCCGCAGAAGAGGCTGTTTATGTAAGAAGCCCGGACATAAGAAGCCCAATGGGTATGAACCTTTCAGCTTACAGGAGCGAGGAGGAAGCTAGGAAGATGCTTGAAGGAAAACAAGGAGAGATACTGAGGTGGTCTCCTCTTAGAGAGTTCATAAGAAGGGAGTATAAATTTTCTCACTGAGATGCTAGGCTTTGTCTTTTCTGTGATAGTTGTATGTTCTGAGTGTGAGTTTAAGGACCTTCAAAGTGCCATAAATAGTGCAAGGGATTGGGACAGGATAGTTGTAAAGTCTGGAACATACAAGGGACCCGTAACGGTTGACAGAAGGGTTGAACTTATCGGTGAAAGGGAACCCGTCCTTGACGGTGAGGGAAAACATCAGGTGTTGACCATAAGGGCGGACGATGTAAGGGTGGAGGGGTTTGTAATAAAAAACTCGGGCATGTCCTACAGCGAGGATATAGCTGGGCTGAAGGTTATAAATTCAAGGAATTGTGTTATAAAAAACAACAGATTTTTAAATAACTTCTTTGCCCTTTACCTTGAAAGGGTCTCGGGCTGTCTCGTGGAAGGTAATAACATAGTGGGCTTTGCAAAGACGGAGGGGTCTTCGGGCAATGGCATACATGCATGGAGCTCGGAAGGATTGATAATAAGAAAAAACTTTATAAAGGGCCATAGAGACGGCATATACTTTGAGTTTGTTAAGGATAGCCTTATAGAGGGTAATAGAAGTGAGTATAACCTGAGGTATGGTCTTCACTTTATGTTTTCCAACGATGATGTTTACAGGAATAACCACTTTTACAAAAATGGTGCTGGTGTTGCGGTCATGTATTCAAGAAACATAGGTATGGAGGGGAATATATTTGAAAGGAATGAGGGTCTTGCGAATTACGGGCTTCTGCTGAAGGACATAACTGACAGTAAGCTCTACAAAAACAAGTTTATGAACAACACACACGGTGCCTACCTTGAAGGTTGTAACAGAACCACCTTTGAGGAAAACCTTTTTGAAAACAACGGATGGGCAGTCAGGATATACGCCAACAGTGAGGATAACCTATTTAGAAGAAACTCGTTCATAGGCAACGCCTTTGATGTATCCACCAACACCCTTTCCTACTTCAGGAATACCTTTGAGGGTAATTACTACGACAGGTATGAAGGCTATGACTTGGACAGGGATGGATATGGCGACCTGCCTTACAGACCTGTATCCTTCATAGCCTTTCTTTTTGAAAAGTATCCCCTGACCCTCATACTGTATGAGAGCTTTCTTGCGCGTCTTCTGGATGCTATGGAAAAGCTCATACCTTTGCTTAATCCAGAGGCACTTGTAGATAAAAAACCCCTCATGGTGAAGCCGTGATAAAACTTGAGGGTATATATAAGTCCTTTGGAAAAAGGGTTTTCTTTGACAACTTGAACCTTGAATTTGAGGCTGGCAAGACAACCGCCCTGCTTGGACCAAACGGTTCAGGAAAAACTACCCTTGTAAAAACCATACTTGGACTGGTCATACCTGAGAGGGGAAGAATCACCTTTGATGGTAAAGAGGTAGGGAGCGATGGCTTTTATAAAAGGCTGATAGGCTACATGCCACAAGTTCCAGAATTTCCAGAAAACCTCACACCAAAGGAGATTGTGGCTATGGTGGAGGACCTGAGAGAAGAAAAGGCAAAAAGGCTTGAAGAAATGCTTCAGCTTCTAAGGCTAGAGGGGGAAATGAACAAAAGGTTTGTAAACCTCTCCGGAGGCACAAAGCAGAAGGTTGGTGCTCTCGTAGCTTTAGCCTTTGACCCACCCATACTCGTTCTGGATGAACCTCTTGTGGGGCTTGATCCCATAACCGCCTTCAGGCTAAAAAAATTCATACTTGAGGAAAAGCAAAAGGGTAAAACCATACTTTACATATCCCACATAATGTCAGAGGTTGAAGAGCTCGCAGACCATGTAGTTTTCATCACGGAGGGCAAAATAATCTTTCAGGGCAGTCTTGAAGAATTGAAAAGCTCCACTGGAAAAGATAGAGTTGAGGAGGCCGTGCTTTGTTTGCTAAGTTGATAAAGTATGAGCTTTATGACCTTTTCAAGAGTAAATGGATTGTAGGCCTATTCCTCTTTTACTTACTCGTGACCTATGTTCTGCTTGAGCTGGGAAGAGACTTTAAAAAGGCACTAATAAGCCACAACAACCTTTCTCTCATCACCCTTACCCTTTTTTCCCTGCTTCTATCTACTAACTACCTTTATAACAACAAAAACTTTATAGAATTTGTGCTTACACAACCCGTAAAAAGAAGCTCCTTATTTGTCTCCCTCGCGGTAAGCCTTAGTATAGCGATTGCAATAGGCTTCTCTCTTGGCTCATTTCTGCCCTTCTACTATCACTTTGGAATTGTGCCCCTCTACATAAAAACCATAACCTTTAATCTTTTGCTTATACCCCTCTTTGTGCTATCTGGACTGCTGATCGCTATCCTTATAGAAGATAAACTCAAAGGACTTGGACTTGTGCTCCTCCTTTGGCTTTTTTCCTCCACCCTTTATGATGGCATAATACTTTACCTTATTCTTATTTTCTCCGATTACCCAGTTGAGAAAGTTCTTCTTTTCCTAACACTTGCAAACCCCATTGACCTTATAAGACTCGTAGCCCTCATGGAGACAGGTCTTTATGAAGTTATGGGTTTTGCGGGAAAATGGGTTGCAAAGTATCTCAGAGAACTTTGGTTTCTGCCCGCCCTTCTTTCACTTTTTTACACCTTCATACTGCTATTGCTTGGTCTTTATACCTTCAGAAAAAAAGACTTTTAGGAGGTATGCCATGTGGTTTTTTCTCCTGATATTATTGGTTTTCTCCTGTGGAGAGCCTGCAGTTCAAAGAGAAGTAAAGAAAAAGGAGCCTGAAGCAACAAAAGTTAAAGAGCTCTTTAGGTCAAAAGGCTGTACAGACTGTCACGACAGAAGAGTTCCTCTTGTAGGTCCTCCTTTTCTGGAAATAGCCAGAAGATACAGAGGACAGAAGGATGCGGAAGATGTTCTTCTGAAAAGCCTGAAGGAAGGTTCCTGCAGAAAATGGAAGGCAAGGTGGGAATGCATGCCTCCTCAGAGGCTTGAAGAGGCTGAGGCAAGGGCAATGGTAAGATGGATACTCAACCTCACCTCAGAGAAAGAAAGCTTCCAGTAGCCTCATCGTAGGTTATGAGAAGGCTTTCTCCCGGCTTTTCAGGGGTTATGAATTCAAATTCCTTTACTTTTTCCTTGTGAGCGGTCTCCTCAAGCCTCAATGTCAGTTTTTGATTCCCCGCTTTTAAAAAAAGCTCTTCGTAAACGAATATGGAAGCATCTTTTCTTATGCCTCTGGGATTGTAGACCCTTGAGTATATTAGCTCCTTACCCCTGTAAACCTCTAGCTTTATAGATGACCTCTCCTTCACAATGGCATTCTGAGCCTGCATGTGCCTCAAAGATCCACTCCCGATTCCTTTTGTTTCCCTAACAGGAGATGACCTGTATTTGAAGCTTATGACCACTGCAGACATGTCTGTGGGGTAAAAGGCAACCCTGTGTGTGGTAAGGGGATAAAAGAGGAATACGGGAAGGGTAAGCACAGAAACCGCAAGAGGATAGTTTATCCTGTTCGTGGCTAAAATCTTCACACCCTGTCCTTCCTTTGTAGACTCCATGAACTCCCTTATCTCCTTCTCTACAGACTTTACATATGGCGCCTCAAGAATCAGCACCCTTCCACCCATCACCTTCTTTTTAAGTATGGGTCTTCTCTTCCTTTCATACCTTTCTTCCAGCCATTTGTTTCCCTCCCTGAAATAGCAGTCTTCATACTCGCAGGAGATTATGACAACTCCTTCAACACCCATATCCAGGATTTCTTCCACATGGTATGCGTTCACGGCACCCACACAGGGAACGGTAAAGACAGCAATACCCTCTTTTTCTGGCGGAACTGCACTGAATGGACATCTAAAGACCGCACAAAAGGGCTTTTCTTTCTCTATTTTTTCAATGTATTCATGTATGGGATAGGTTGGTATGTCTATAACAAGGGCACTGCATGAGCCCACACATATACCACAGCCTGCGCACTTGACATCGTTCAAAATAGCCTTTTTCTTGCCCTCATAGTCCCTCATGGTTATGGCTTCGTAAGGACAGTCTATGTAGCACTGTTCGCACCCAGTACACCTTTCAAAGTCTATGTGTGCCGGTGGGTTCCTTCTTCCCTTTATGAGCCATGGAAAAGCGAAGAGAAAGGTGAAAAAGCCCAGAAATATAAGCCAGTTGGCGGACATGGGTATGTATTTAAGAAGGGGGTAACCAAAGAGGTAAAACCAGTCCACACTCATCTCAAAAGGCAACCTGTTCATGTAGGCTGGTGGGTCGCTCTTTGCAGGAAAAACAACGGAAAGCATTATGAGAAGGACAGTTATGGTTATGTAGAGAAACCTTGGTGGTATAAGTCTTGGTCTGGCGTTTCTCATAACATGAACCCAGAGGGTAAAGACTATGAGTATGGTAAGGGCTATATGGGCAAAGAGCAGAATTCTGAAAAGCCCGCTGAGATACTTTATATCGCTTCCAAGGAAGGCGCTCATCAGAGCATCTCCAAAGACTGGCAGGAAGGAGAAGAACTTGGCAGTCAGAAGCCCAGTGAGCTGTGCCCTCTCGTCCCAGACCAGTATGTAGCCCGATATTCCGATAGCCAAAAATATAAGAAGAGTGGCAACGCCTGTGACCCACGCAACCCATCGGAACATCCTGAACCTGTCCGTTATTATCACATGCACCATATGGGCGAGGGTTGTAAGTATTAGGGCATCAGAAGAATATCTATGTAGTCCCCTCATTATATTTCCCAGAAAGCTTTCGGATATTCTTTCCACAGACTGGTAGGAGGTCTGAGGGTCTATGCTGTAAAAGAAAAAGAGATAAACACCTGATATGACATCTATGATTAGAAGGAATATGGCGATAGCACCAAGATGATAGAGAGGATTTAGCCTTGAAGAAAAGAACCTGCTCATAAGGTAGGAAAACTTCTGAAAGCCTACGTATAATAGCTGTATGCTCGCCATCTGCATGAAAACCTCCTGTAAGCAGTTACTCACTTAACAATATAATATAAGCCCTTTATTAAAGACTTATGCGTTTTAATTTAAAGTTAAAAGATGATAAATTTAATTATTGACAAAAAAATCTTCAGATATTAATCTATATAAACAATCACTCACCAAGGAGGTGTAGCCATGGAGGAGAAGGAAAAGAAAACGCCCTTCCTTCAACTGGTGCTGGATGATTTCATGTTTCTACTTTTTCTAGGGGTCACGATTTATGCAGTCTCCTACCTCATATGGGGGCTTTTGGAGCTTGCGTGGCTCTCTCCTATACCAGATGAAATCAAACAATCCCTTTTAGGAGGTAAGTGACATGGCACTGCTACCACCAGAAGAAGGATGGTATTTCAAACGGGTGGCAAAAGATGAAAAGATGTGGATAGCCATAGCCCTTGTGGTTTGCCTGGCCCTCTTTTTCTGGATGATAGTATGGCATGTCTATGGAAAACAGAACCCATCCTTTACCACCTACAGGACTACTCCCCAGGAGTTTAACGCCCTGACACAGGCCTTCATACAGAAGTATAAGATAGGAGAGGAAAAGGGCATACCTGTGGTGGAACCCCCACCCAACAGCGATGTTTTTCTTCTGGGTAAGATGTGGGCCTGGGAGCCTATACTTGTGCTTAAAAAGGGTCAGGAATACAGGTTTCACATATCCTCCCTTGACCTTCTTCATGGCTTTTCCCTGCAGCCTGTAAACATGAACTTTATGGTTTTTCCTGGCTATGACTACGTGCTCACCTTCAGACCCACATCCACCGGTGAGTTCTACATAGTCTGCAACGAGTTCTGCGGTATAGGGCATCACATGATGATTGGAAAAATCATAGTGAAGGAGTGAGGAGGTTTAGCCATGTTTAGAACATGCGATATTACTGGACTTAAAGTTGACCTGAGGGCTGAGAGGCTAATACAGCTGAATGCAGTCATGGCTGTGGTCTCTCTGCTGATTGGAGTAATAGCTGCGCTACTACTTGTCTTGACAAGGTGGCAGGTTGTGCACCTCCTGCCTGCTGAATGGTATTACAGGGTCCTTACCCTTCACGGTCTGAATGCCCTGATATTCTGGATTGTCTTTTTTGAGATAGCAGGGCTTTACTTTGGCTCAACGGTTGTTCTCAACTCACGCATGTCTTCACCAAAGTTTGGATGGCTTGCCCTTACACTTATGGTCCTTGGCTTTTTACTGGTTAACTACACCATACTCACGGGCAATGCGGACGTTTTGATGACATCCTATGCACCCCTTCAGGCACATTCTCTGTATTACCTCGGTGTAATCCTCTTTGCAGTTGGAGCCCTTGTGGGGGTTTTCCTCTTCTTTGCAAACCTTCTTATAGCGAGGAAGGAGAGAACCTACGGAGACTCATTACCACTGTTTACCTTTGGGCTTGTGGCAGCTGCTATAATTGCCACTTTGACCCTTGCAACTGGCGCAGTTATATACATACCCACCCTGCTGTGGTCTCTCGGAATAATAAAGACCATGGATGCAGGCGTTTACAAACTTGTATGGTGGGGTCTTGGACATTCTTCCCAGCAGATAAATGTGACCGCTATGATAGCTATATGGTATCTTGGGGCTTTTCTCACAGTTGGTGGAACATCCATAAATGAAAAGGTCAGTAGGCTCGCCTTTGTCTTTTACGTAATAGGCATAAATGTTGCATCTGCACACCACCTTCTTGTAGACCCTGGACCAAGCCCGGCATGGAAGGTCTTCAATACGAGTTATGTGATGTATATAGCGGTTCTTGCCTCCATGATACATGCCTTTGCAGTTCCTTCCGCAGTGGAATCTGCTCAGAGAAGAAGGGGCTTTACCAAAGGTCTCTTTGACTGGCTCAAAAATGCACCTTGGGGCAATCCAGCCTTCTCTGCAGTGTTTCTTTCCATCATAATCTTTGGCTTTATAGGTGGCGTCACGGGGGTTGTAAACGGTATGGAACAGACCAACATAATAGTTCACAATACGCTTTCCATACCCGGGCACTTTAAGGGAACGGTGGTGGGTGGAACCACACTTGCCTTCATGGGTGCAACCTACTACCTTATACCCCTCATATTCAGGAAAAAGATCGCCTTCTTCGGGCTTGCAAAGCTCCAGCCATGGGTATTTGGCGGAGGCATTTCTTTGCTTGCCGTTTCCATGTATATACTTGGAGCTTTTGGAGTTCCAAGGAGACACTATGACATTACCTTTTCTGGTGGACCCTTTACCTACACCTTCAACCCTGCAACGGACTTTTTCTGGGTTCTTTTTGCCATTGGAGGCATAGTTACGGTCATAGGCGCTCTCATGTGGATACTTATAGTGGTGTTTTCTGTATTCTTTGGACAGTCAGTAAGAGGTCCTCAGGATATGCAACTGCAGATTGCTTCACCCCCACCTCCTGCGAAGGAACATCATGGTTTTGAGGCACCGGGAACTCTGACCCTCACCCTTCTTTTCATGGGCGTGTTCCTTATATTCCTCCTGCTCAACTGGGGATGGCTTGCAGCCATGTGGGAGGTAAGATGATGTTCTTTTACCTTTCACTGTCCCTCTTTTCCCTTGTAATGGCCGGTCTCTTTGGTCTACTTATAGCCCTTACCAGAATGCCGGCCGTATCCCTCCTTAAATCCCCTGAGCTCTTCTATCACTTTCTTGTGGGGCATGTGACCTTTTCCATCACTCTTTGGCTTATGACCTTTACCCTTGCCTATTGGCACTACAGAGAAGGCAGGAAGGGAAGGGTTGCACCTCCAGCCACCCTACTGGGTATGCTCCTCCTTTCCCTTTCCTGCCTTTTACCCTATGGAGAGCCCTATCTTAACAATTATGTACCTGTTGTGGGAAGTCCCATCTTTTACCTGGGACTTTTCCTCTTCTTCTGCGGTTTTCTTCTTGAAGCTCTGCAAAGGTTGAAATATGCAAAAAGACTGGATGAACTTTATCCTCTCTCCATTCTCTTCGGCATCCTCACCCTTTTTTCCATACCCTCATCCCTTCTTATAGCCCACCCTGAAGGTGGTATGAAGCTCTTTTTTGAAAGGCTTTTCTGGATACCAGGGCATTTCCAGCAGTTCATGTATGCTTCTGTGATGCTTGCGGTATGGCATGAACTTCTTAAAAAAAGCTCTGGTAGTGTGGTGAACAGTCCTCTGTTGAAAGGTGCCAATCTTCTTCTTTTTATGTCTGCCTTGCCACTGCTTCTGGGCTTTTTTATGGACCCCCTTTCTGAAAACTTCAGAAGGCAGATAGCCCTTTCCTTTGGTGTTGGGCTTGGTGTGCCTGTGCTTCTTCACAGTTATCATGTGCTCAAAAACATCAGGTTAAGCTGGAACGTGGCTACAATTAGCCTTTTGTTCTCCATGACTGTGTATCACGCAGGTGCTCTTATAGCCTACGGCGGTATGCAGAGCGACTTGAGAATCCCAGCCCACTATCATGGCGTTGTCTCAGGTGTAACCATAGCTTTTATGGGGCTTACTTACTATATGCTTAAAGAAAAGCTTGGCTATGTCTTCTGGGAAAGTGTTGCAAAACTCCAGCCAACTTTCTTCGGTCTTGGAATAAACCTTCTCGTTCTTGGCTTTTACCTGGCAGGCAACATGGGTGCACCAAGAAAGACGTACGGATTTGAGTATGTTCAGGATACAAAGGTGATACTTGCTCTGAATGTTATGGGTTTTGGTGGATTGCTGGCAGTGCTAGGTGGCATTCTCTTCATATCCTACACCACCCTTTCCCTTTTCAGAGGTTACAGGAATGTCAGTGTTTCTTAGTTTTCTGCTTCTCCTTTTATCTTGGGGCAGTGAACTGCTACCAGATGAGAAGAAAACTATAGGCACATACGTGCCAGATGTGGTTTTGGAAGACAGCGAGGGAAGGGTCTTTCGCATAAGAGAGCTGAACAGAGTTGTGGTGCTGAACCCCATATACACAAAATGCACATCCGCCTGCCCGCTCATGACGCAGGGTCTAAAAAGGGCAATAAAAGACCTTGAAGAGAGCCTCGTAGTCCTTTCCCTGACCTTTGACCCCAGGGATAACCCTGAAGACCTCAGGAGGTTCAGACAGGCTCACAACCTGCCAGAAAACTGGTATGTGGTAAGGAGTAAAAAGGCAGATAGCCTTTTGCAAGCTATAGGCTACAGATATAGTTATAACGAAAAGCTCGGGGAGTTTGACCATCCAAACCTCTATGTGGTGCTCACACCCTCCGGAAAAATATCAAGATACCTCTATGGAGTAAACCCAAAACCCAGGGACCTTGAGCTTGCAGTGCTTGAAGCCAAGAGGGAAGAGGTAAGGCTTAGCCCCATAGAAGGTTTCTGGCTCAGGTGTTTCAGGTATAACCAGGAAAGAGGGGCTTACGAAATAGACTGGTTTTTTGTCCTCAATGTGGCTGGAGGAATTACTACCTTTACACTAATTCCAGCTCTTGTATGGGGTAGAGACATTTACAGGTTTTTCAGGTCATTTCCTTATTTTTTCGTGAAAAACTCTTGACATACCGTAAGTAATCACTTATATTATAAATATGAGTAAAATCACCTAAGGAGGTCATAGCCATGGGTAAGAAGGTATTGCTGAGCGGTGTGCTGGGGGCAGTAGCCCTCGCAGGCAGTGCAGTAGTCTATGCTCAGAACCAGAAAAAGGAGGAACTTCCTCCCCCTCCCCCCATAACAAAGGAGGAAATGGAAATAGCCAAGCAGATTTACTTTGACAGGTGTGCTGGATGTCACGGAACGCTCAGAAAAGGTGCAACCGGACCAGCCCTTACCCCCGATAAGACACGACAGCTTGGAACTGAAAGCCTGAAGGTCTTCATAACTTATGGAACTCCCGGTGGCATGCCCGACTGGGGAAGACAGGGAATACTCAATGAAAAGGAGATAGACATACTGGCGAGGTTTTTACAGCATGACCCACCTGCACCCCCGGAGCTATCCCTTGCAGACCTGAAAAAGACATGGAAGGTCTATGTGCCACCTGAAAAAAGACCCAAAAAGCCCGAGCATAACAGAAACTGGCAGAATTTCATGGGTGTAATACTCAGAGACGTGGGTAAAGTGGCCATAATTGACGGGGATACAAAAGAGCTTGTTAACATAGTGGATACAGGCTTTGCAGTTCACATAATAAGATACTCTGCCTCTGGAAGATACATGTATACCATAGGAAGGGATGGAAAGGCGACCATGGTAGACCTGTGGATGAAAAAGCCCGACACCATAGCAGAAGTTAAAGCCTGCAATGACGCAAGGTCCATAGACTCTTCCAAGTATAAGGGTCCAAAGGGAGACTTTCTTGACAAGCTGGCAATAATAGGGTGCTACTGGCCACCCATGATGGTTATACTGGATGGTCAGACCCTTGAGCCCCTCAAGCTCATCTCCACAAGCTCCTATACCTACGACACCAACGAGTTTGTGAGAGAGGCGAGGGTTGCTTCCATAGTGGCTTCCCATTATGACCCTGAATGGATTGTAAACATAAAAGAAACAGGTCAGATATGGCTCGTGGACTACTCCAACGTAAAGGCTCCGAAGATAACCATGATAGAGGCGGAGAGGTTCTTGCATGATGGTGGATGGGATGCTTCAAAGAGATACTTCCTTGTAGCTGCCAATTTCAGAAACAAGGTCTCCATGGTGGACACAAAAGAAAAGAAGCTGGTGGCAAACATAGAGACTGGCAAGATTCCTCATCCGGGCAGGGGTGCCAACTTTGTCCATCCACAGTATGGACCTGTATGGTGCACAGGCCATCTGGGTGACAACACGGTAGCCTGCATAGGAACTGACCCTAAAAGGAAAGAATACTTCGCCAAAGTTGTGGCAAAGGCCGAACTTCCGGGTGAAGGCGGTGGAAACCTCTTTATAAAGACCCATCCAAAATCTGAAAATCTCTGGGTGGACAGACCTCTCAACCCTGACCAGAAGCTACAGAGAAGCGTAACCGTCCTTGACAGGAACACCCTAAAGGTAAAAGCTCAGATAGAAATACCCGCAGAGTTTCAGGGAAGGGCAGTCCATCCTGAATACAACAGAGATGGCACCGAGGTATGGATTTCTGTATGGGGTAAAAAGAACGAACCAGAAAAGCAGGCAATACTTGTCTATGACGACAAAACCCTAAAACTAAAACATGTCATAAGGGGCAACTGGGTTGCCACACCGGCGGGCAGGTTCAATGTTTACAACACCATGAAGGATATATACTGATGAAAAGCTTTCTCCTGTCCATGGTTTTCTGCTCCCTCCCCCTTGCCGGGGGGGTGGAGCTTTATCAGAAATACTGCTCTTCCTGTCATGGAGAGGACAGACTTGGGAAAGTCGCACCTCCCCTCTTTTCCCTTCCCCCCTTTTTTAACCTTAAGGAAGATGAAAAACTCTATCAAGCCATAAGAGAAGGCACAACGGGTATGCCAGCCTTCAGGGATTTGAAGGAAGAAGATATAAGGGCTATAGTGGAGTTTATCAAAAGGCCTATTGAGAAGGAAAAGTTAAGATGGAATAAGGATAAGATTGAAGAGAGCAAGGGAAAAATAGAGCTTGAAAAGATAAGCATAAGGAACCTGAAAGACTATACCCTTGTAGTGGAGAGGGGCAAAAACCTCGTTTGGGCTATGGAGGGGGAAAGAGTCCTGACAAAGTTTCCCTTTGTGAACATGCAC
Source organism: Aquificaceae bacterium (assembly GCA_037481935.1). Classification (NCBI taxonomy): domain Bacteria; kingdom Pseudomonadati; phylum Aquificota; class Aquificia; order Aquificales; family Aquificaceae; species Aquificaceae bacterium. The sequence goes on from JBBFKQ010000012.1 coordinate 40,209, forward strand.
GGAGGCATAAAGTTTTCCCCTAAGGGAGAAGCCTACATACCATCAAGGGATGGATGGATAGGGAAATACAGTTTCTCTGAGGGTAAGCTTGAAAAGGTAAGGGCGTGCATATACCTCAGAAACATAGCCCTTTCACCAGATGGTAATCTGCTCGTAGCCGCCTGCTGGATTCCCTCACAGCTTGTCCTTTTTGACAGAGAGCTAAAACATGTAAAGAGCATAGAGCTTGAGGGCAGGGTCAACGCAGTTTATGAGCTCTATGGGAGAAATTCCTTCGCATTCACCTTCAGGGACAAACCCCTTGTGGGCTTTCTTGACTACCAGAGGCTTTCCGTAAGCTACGCGGACATTGACAGTCCCCTTGAAGACTTTACCATAGACCCTTTTGAGGAGTATCTCATAGGAAGCACAAAGGATGGGCTGAAAGTTTATTCCCTCAGAGAGCTGAAGCCTTTGAGGGAACTAAAAACCGCGGGGCTACCACACTTAGCCTCAGCCTATTTCTGGTATTCAGGGGGAAAATTCTACTTTGCCACACCAATACTTAAAAGACCCACCCTTTCCCTCTGGAGGGCTTACAGCTGGGAGCATGTGAAGGACATACCCCTTGCAGGTGAGGGCTTTCTTGCAAGGAGTAACTACGGGACACCCTTTGTCTGGGTTGACAACTCCTCCGACAGCATGCTTCTTTTTGACAAAAGAGAATTTAATGCAAGTAGCCTGAAGGTTATTGACGGCAAGAGGGCGGTCCACACAGAGTTTACGGGGGATGGAAGAATAGCCTATGTGAGCGTGTATGAAAAGGACGGTGCCCTTGTGCTTTACGATGGAGTGAGCCTCAAAAAACTTGCCGAGTATCCAGCGAGCCTTCCTGCGGGGAAATACAACTTTGTGAACAAGTCAAAGAGGTTTGAGCCTGCACAGCTCGGCTATCAGGTCTTTATGGAAAAGTGCTGGGGCTGTCATCACACAACGAGGGAGGCCTTTGGTCCACCCCTCAGGTGGTCCGTGCAAAACAGAGAAATCTCACTAATTATGGCTCAGATACTAGACCCCCAGAACACCCACAAACTTCTTGGCTACTCAAGGAGTGCCATGCCAAAGATTGAATTGAAAGAAGAGGAGATGAAGGCTCTTATAAAGTTTATGGAGGCTCTGAAGGATGGCTGGATGGATTAAAGGAGGAAAGTATGCTTAGGATTACGGAATACATAAGAGAAACCCTTGAGGGTAAAAAGTCAAGAGCCTTTGAGGGTGTTATCCTCATATGGAACCTCACCAACGCCTGTAACCTCTACTGCAAACACTGCTACTCATCTGCCAATCAGGAAAGGGAAGGGGAGCTCTCTCATGAGGAGGTGGTGAGCCTTGTGCATAGATTGCCTTCTGTGGGAGTAAGGTTTGCCATACTTTCTGGGGGCGAGCCACTCCTGCGGGAGGACATCTTTCAGATAGCGGGTCTTCTGAAGGAAAGAGGTATAAGAACTTACCTTTCCACAAACGGTCTTCTTGTAAAAGAACAAATTGTAGAAATAAAAAAGCACTTTGATTATGTGGGCATAAGCGTAGATGGTGAGCCAGAGGTCCACGATGCCTTCAGAGGCAAGAGGGGAGCTTTTGAAGAATCCCTCAAAGCCGTAAGGGAATGTCTGAAGGAGGGTATAAGAGTAGGACTCAGGTTTACCCTTACACCCGCTACTTCAAGGAGTCTCCCCTTCATCTTCTCCCTTGCGGAGAAGGAGGAAATTCCAAAAATCTACATATCCCATCTTGTATACTCTGGCAGGGGTAAGAGGCTTTCAGACCTTGAAAGGGAAGAATACAGAAGGTGGGTGAGGTTTATTCTTGATAAATCCTTTGAATATGTGGAAAAGGGCATTCCCATAGATGTGGTCACAGGCAACAACGAAGCGGACGCAGTTCTTCTGTACAGGGAGTTTGTAAAAAGATATCCAAGGCTTGCAAAGGGCTTTTACGAAAGGCTCCTTCTCTGGGGTGGCAATCAGGCAGGTGTGAGGCTCATGAACATAGACTTCAGGGGCAATGTAAAGCCAGACCCCTTCTTTTTCCACGGCGTGGGTAATGTGAGGGAAGAGGACATATTAAAAATATGGCAGGGCAATGGTCTACTTAGCTTTCTCAGAGAAAAGCCAAGAAGGCTAAAGGGAAGATGTGAGAGGTGTTCCTTTATAGGCATATGCAACGGAAACTCAAGGGCGAGGGCTTATGCGGTTTACGGAGACTACGCAGAGGAGGACCCTGCATGCTACCTCTGATATTCCTTCTCCTGACCTTCCCAATCCTTGCTTTTGCCGAAAAGCTCTACGTGGTTGAGAGGGAAAGGGGAAGTCTTGCAGTGGTGGTGGATGGAAGGCTTGTAAAGGAAATAGAAGGGCTTGGAAATCTGAACCACGCCACACTGAAGCTCTGGAGAGGTAAGGCATACCTTATAAGCAGGGATGGATACCTTAGCCAGATAGACACTGAAAAGGATGAGCTTTTAAGAAAAGTCAAGGTCGGGGAAAGCGCTATAGGAATCGACTTTACGAGAGACCATATAGTGGTTGCCAACTATGAACCGAAGACGGTTGTGGTTCTTGACGAGGAATTAAACGTGGTTCAGAGCCTTAATACAGGTTCAAGGAATGTAGGAATAAAGGGTTTTGAGGTGGGCTTTGTCTTTTCCCTCATGGACAGAGATGAGATATGGCTTGTAAAGGATAAGAGCGTGAAAGTCTTTGGAAACGTCGGGGCTATGCCCTTTGATGCCCTTCTTAAGGGGAATGTTTATGTGGTGGGCTTTTTCAAAGAAGGAGGTGTCGGGCTGCTGGATGTAAAGAGGGAGGTTTACAGGAAAGTAGTCTTCTTATCTGCGGGCAAGGAAGTGGTATTCAAGATACCCCACTTTGGCACATGGGGAGTTTCAGGCGACAGAGCCTTCATACCAGTCGTTGGAGAAAGAAGGCTTTACTTGGTTAACCTAAGAAACTTCAACCTTGAAGGGCATGTGGAGCTTTCAGGACTGCCTGTGTTTGCAGTTATCTCACCGGATGGAAAGTATGTAGCGGTAAACTTCAGCGGGGATAGGGAAGACTATGTGGCCCTTGTGGATACAGAGAAGCTGGAAGTTGTAAAGGAAATGCGTGTAGGCAGTAGAGTTATGCACATGAGGTTTTCAGGTGATGGCAAGAGGCTCTACACTTCTTCCTACTTTGATTCAAAGCTGAAGGTCCTTTCTGTTCCCTTTCTTGAAATACTGGAAGAGGTAGGCATACCAAACCCCTCAGGGGTTTTTCTTATAAAGTAAGGAGGTGTAGCCATGGGTAAGGTTTACCTTGTGGGAGCAGGTCCAGGAGATATGGAGCTTCTTACCCTCAAGGCTTACAGGCTCATAAGGTCTGCAGAGGTCATACTCTACGACAGGCTCGTAAACCCTGAGATTCTTCTGCTTGCAAGACC
>JBBFKQ010000013.1 GCA_037481935.1 Aquificaceae bacterium
ATGGCGGTAATTTCTTACAATCTCCATAGGCTCTGGAGTGCAGGGATGCTATAACTTGCAACTTGCGTTATAATATTTTTCCCTGAATGGTCAAAATCAAGTTGTGCGGTTTCACGAGAGAAGAGGACATAGAAAAGGCAGTAAGCCTTGGTGTTGACTATGTGGGCATAATACTCTATCCGAAAAGCCCGAGATATGTAAAACCTGAAAGATTTGAGCAACTCTTAAGAGCTGGAGACGGGGTTAAAAAGGTGGCAGTTATGGTAAACCCCTCGCCTGAGGAAGTAGAAAACGTCCTTCAGGTTGGCTTTGACCTTGTGCAACTCCACGGGGAGGAGAGTCTGGACTTTGCAAGAAGGCTTGGCATGGAAAGGGTGATAAAGGCTTTTGGAAGCTGTCCTGGGCTTGAAGTTCATGAGGATTGGAAAAAAGCACATGCGGTGCTAATTGACGCATGCTCAGGAGAAGCGTATGGTGGAACAGGTCTAAAGTCAGACTGGAAAGTGGCAAAGGAGCTCATGGGTAGAGGCTTCAGAGTTTTTCTGGCGGGTGGGCTGACTCCTGAAAGTGTGAAACAGGCTATCAGAGTGGTAAGGCCCTACGCCGTTGATGTGTCTTCCGGCATAGAGGTAAGCCCTGGCATAAAAGACCACAGAAAGATGGAGGAGTTTGTCCATGCAGTTAAGAACGCATCAGAAGATTGATACCTCTCTCAGTGGTGAGGTGGTTGAGCTTTCTGAAGGCTACGCAAGGGTCAGGCTGAGGACTGACAGCAGGATGACTGCAGATGAGACAGGGCTTGTCCATGGTGGTTTTATCTTCTCTCTTGCAGACTTCTGTGCCATGGCAACGGTAAACGAGCCCACCGTGGTGCTGGCACAGGCGAGCATAAAGTTTATAAAGCCTGTAAAAGTGGGGGATGAGCTTATGGCAGAGGGCAGGCTTGCCAGCTCAGAGGGTAGAAAGAGATGGGTTCATGTAGAAGTTAAAAGAGGAGAAGAGAGGGTGGCAGAGGGGGAATTCCTCTGCGTGGTGCCAGAAAGACACGTGCTATCTCAGTAAGCAAAAACACCCATCTCCCTTGCAAGCTCCTTTAGCCTTTCAATTCTCTTTTCTGTGGACGGGTGTGTGGAAAAGAGCTCCCATATGCCCTGTCCTGAAAGTGGGTTTTCAATAAAGAGGTGTGCAGTGCCCTGGTTGACCTCAGCCGGTATCTGATGCACATAGTTGTGAATCTTTTCAAGGGCACTTGCCAGAGCAAGAGGGTCTCCTGATATTCTTGCACCTGTCTCATCTGCCATGTATTCTCTTGAGCGGGATATGGCCATCTGTATTATGGTGGCGATTATGGGCGTTATGATTATCATGGCAATGCTGGCTATGATAGAGAGGGGGTTGTTGTTTTCTCCATCCCTTGAGTGTCCGAATATGAGAGCCCACTGAAGCATGTTCACCAGGTAGGATATGGCTCCAGCTATAGTGGCAGCCATGGTGGCAACAAGCACGTCCCTGTTCTTTATGTGTCCCAGCTCGTGGGCAAGCACACCTCTTAGCTCTCTCTCGTTGAGAAGTCTCAGTATTCCAGAGGTTACTGCAACTGCACCGTTTGATGGACCCCTTCCGGTGGCAAAGGCATTAGGCTGTTCCATGGGAACAAGGTAGATTCTGGGCTTTGGCATGTTTGCCCTCTGGGCGAGCTCTTCCACCATCCTGTGAAGCCATGGAGCTTCTTCGTAAGGAATTTCCCTTGCTCCATACATCTTGAGCACAATCTTGTCGGAAAACCAGTAGGCAAGAAAATTCATTATTCCCGCCAATATGAGAGCTATGGTCATTCCAGCCTTACCACCTATAAGATTGCCCACAAAGAGGAAAAGACCTGTCAAAAGCCCTAACAGTATCACGCTCCTTATTGCGTAGCCCATTTCCCTATTCCTCTTCCAGACCATCCCTGTGAAGACAGTCTGGGCTGGGGTATTTGTATTCCGCCTTTTATGGCATGGACTGCCCCAGCTGGCGGTTTTAGTCCACGCCCTGGATGCTTATATAAGAAGATACAGAAAGCAAGGCAAAGTGTCAACTCTCAATGACATGACTCAGAGTTGATTTTGATGAGGAGGGGCTTATATTTATCACCAAAGCATATTGCAATGACAGAAAGAGTAGAGGAAAGGCTGGACCTTGGAAGCTTTGATGAGAAGTTCTATGCTATAGTTGGCAGGGGGGATGAGAACCTCAAGTATTTTTCACAGCTCTTTGATGTGAAAATATCCGCAAGGGGAACGGAGATACTCATAAGAGGTGAGGAGGACAGAGTAAGGGCTGTCTATGAGTTTTTGAAAGATATCATAAAAGAGCTGAGAACATCTACCCTGACCCCTCAGGAGATAAAGGAAAGAGCCAGAAACTATGTTCAGTCAAGAGTTGAAAGAGAAGATGGTCCAAGAGAAGAGGTCATACTCATAACCCACAGAAAAAAGGCCATACTTCCCAAAACTCATACACAGAGCATATACGTAGATGCCATAAAAAACAACGACATAGTCTTTGGAATCGGTCCTGCTGGAACAGGTAAAACCTATCTTGCCATGGCTATGGCACTTGCGCACCTCAAGGCCAACAGGGTAAATAAGATAATACTAACCAGACCTGCAGTGGAGGCAGGCGAAAAACTGGGCTTTCTGCCCGGTGGAATTGCGGAGAAGGTGGACCCATACCTCAGACCGCTTTATGATGCCCTTTACGATATGGTGGACTATGATAAAGCAAGCTACATGCTTGAAAGGAACATAATAGAGATAGCACCCCTTGCCTTTATGAGGGGAAGAACTCTAAACGACGCCTTTATAATACTTGACGAGGCTCAGAACTCTACCAAAGAGCAGATGAAGATGTTCCTCACACGCATAGGTTTTGGCTCAAAGGTGGTAATAACGGGCGATATAACACAGATAGACCTGCCAAGGAGAGAACAATCGGGTCTTGTGGAAGCAGTAAGGGTCCTGCAGGGAATTGAAGGCATCGGGTTTGTATGGTTTAAGGATGAGGATGTGGTAAGACATCCCATAGTGGCAAGGATAATAAAGGCCTATGAAGAATTTGAAAGGGCAAAGGAAGAACAGAGTTCTGGTAAGGAAGGAGAAGGGAAAGGTTAAAACCCAATGGGTGAGGGAAATCCTCAGCAGGCTCCTGCAAGCACATGGCTTAAAAAACACAGAGATAAGCGTATACCTGACCGGTGACCAGACCATAAGGCTTTTAAACAGAGACTTCAGGGGCAGAGACAAGCCAACGGATGTGCTCTCTTTCATTTACGATGAGCCTGTGGGAAGATACAGGCTTCTGGGCGAGATTGTCATATCTCTGGATACAGCACAGAAACAGGCAGAGGAGCTTGGACACAGCCTTGAGGAGGAAATAAAGAGGCTTCTTGTTCATGGCTTCGTGCACCTTCTGGGCTATGACCACGAGCTGGGGGAGGAGGAAGAGAGGAAGTTCACAGAAATGGAAGAAAAACTCAGAGCCCTGCTCTGATGCCCTACTATACTGAACTGAGCTTGCAGATTTTCCAGAAGGTGTTAAAATATCTTAAGGAGTATTCAGAGCCGGTGGCTCTTGACATCTTGGCAACTGAATAGGGCGTTGAGCTTTTAGGAAAGCCCGAGGGCTTGTTTTAGTTGTTATCACTTGCAAATGATACTCGTGTCAACAATTTTTGCAAAGGGCGGAGTTTTTGAGATTTTACCCCTTTTTTCGTAGCCGTTGTTTGGCAAGGCTTATAAAAAACTTGAGATTTACTTCTCTGTTGCGTGCGTAGAAACAAGTATTCATGCGTGTTTGCTATCTTTTGATTGATACTCAGGCTCCGGAGGGCTATTTATGATTTATATCATGTCAAAAGTCAAAAATGAGCCTATTCTAATCCTTGATTTTCAGGAACCTGCGGAGAAGGGTTGCATTTTTATCTGACCCTCGGGGAGTTGCAACAGGAAAAAGGCAAATTCGTCCACCTCCCACCAGAGTATGTTGCATTTTTATCTGACCCTCGGGGAGTTGCAACCCAACGAGTGGCAATTTAGAAGAACTTCCAAGTCCTCTGTTGCACTTTTATCTGACCCTCGGGGAGTTATATAATCTCCACATGCCCAACTATGTTTTGCTTCTGTCCTTTGTTGGCACTCGTTTTCATGGCTGGCAGGTTCAACCGGATCTGAGAACAGTGCAGGGAGTTCTCAAAGAAGGCGTTGAGAGGATTTTTCAACAAACTGTCAAAGTAACTGGCTGCTGCAGGACTGACGCCGGTGTGCATGCCCTTGAGTATGTGGCAAACTTTCAGGCAGAGCGTTTCATAGAGCCCGAAACTCTTCTAAAAGCCCTGAATTCTCTTCTGCCTGAGGATATGGGTTTAAGGAAGGTCTGGATACAGGAGGGGTTCAATGCCCGCTACGGCGTGAAGGGTAAGATTTACCTCTACAGGATACTGAACACGCATGCAAGAGACCCCTTTTTAGAGCCCTTTTGCTGGAGGATTCCCCACAGGCTTGACTATGACAGAATGCTCTCTGCGGTTGAGCTTTTTATAGGCAGGCACGATTTTTCTAGCTTTGCGAAACTGGATGAGGAAGAAAAGAACACCCTTATTGAGATAGAGGAGCTGAGCCTGCGAAAGGTGGATGAGTTAATTGAGTTCAGAGTTAGGGCGAAGAGCTTTTTGAGATACATGGTAAGGCGAATGGTGGGAAGCCTTGTGTATATGGGGCTCGGGAAGCTATCACATGAGGATATAAAAAATTACCTTGATGGCAGGGGCAGATGCCCCTACACAGCAAAGGCAAAGGGTCTTACTCTTGAAAGGGTTATACTTTAAGGACACTTACCGGCATCATGGGGTGGGTTGTCCACCATATCAAGGAAGGCTTCAAAGGGTCCCATGTTTTTCATGGCAACCCCCTTCGGTCCCTCAAACTTAAGCCTTCCCAACATCATTGCCTTCATAGGTCCGTATTCTTTCTTACCCATCTCTAACCATCTTCTGGTCTCCGCATACATGAGAAAGTCGTCTTTACCCCTTTTATCCTTTGCAGGACCCCCATAAACGCAAATGGCCTTTCCTCCTTCGTTCTTTATAGTGAGCTGTATCTGTTTGGTATCTCCACAGTCCTCCCTGTAGAGGAAGAGCTTCCTTTCGGGAACCGCAACCCAGCTTTCACTCTTTCCAAGCTGCTCTGATAGCTGTGGAGTTTTATTCCATGCTTCACAGAGGGCTTTTGCATACTCTCCATCCATAAAAACGGGCATTGACATAGCCATTCCGCCAACACTCAACAGCAACAGATAAAGCTTTCTCATTCTATAACCTCCCGACTGGGTTTATTTTTTAAAGCATACCACTGGTTTTTCAGATTTTCCATTAGAGTTTATTATTCTTCAATAAAACATATGAATGTGTTTATATGTTTATTCAACTATTTCTGTGCCTATGCCTTCCTGAGTGAAGACTTCCAGAAGTATGGAGTGAGGGGTCCTTCCATCAATTATGTGGACTTTTTTAACTCCAGACTGTAATGCCCTTATGGCACTCCTTATCTTTGGGAGCATCCCTCCCTTTATAACCCCCTGCTGAATAAGCTCATGCACTCTATCCCTGCTGAGGGTTGGTATAAGCCTGCCCTGGGCGTCCTTCACGCCCTCCGTATCTGTCAGAAAGATGAGTTTTTCCGCCATGAGAGACCCGGCAACCTCTGAAGCCACCACATCGGCGTTAATGTTGTAGGCCTCCCCCCTCTCACCAACACCCACGGGAGCTATTATGGGTATGTAGCCCTTTTCCATAAGAACCTGAAGCAGGTCTGTATTTACGCCCACCACCTCACCCACAAAGCCTATGTCCTCTTCCGGAACATCAAGTCCCAGCTCTCTGAAGTATCTTTCTTTATCCAGTTTCTTTGCCCTTATGAGCTGTCCATCCCTACCAGAAAGACCCACTGCGTATATGTTCTGACCACTGTGGGTGTTTATGAGTGCCACTATATCCTTGTTTATGTCTCCCGAGAGAACCATCTCAACCACATGCATGGTTTCCTCATCTGTTCTCCTCATACCACCTACAAAGTGTGGCTTTACACCAAACTTTTCAAGGGTATGGCTTATCTGAGGACCACCGCCGTGGACCACCACAACCCTTATACCCACATATCTCAGAAGCACCACATCTCTGGCAAAGCTTTCTCTCAGGCCCTCCTCTGTCATGGCAGAGCCCCCGTATTTTATGACAAAGGTTTTTCCGTAAAACTCCCTTATGTAAGGAAGTGCCGACTGAAGAATTTTAGCCTTTTCCACAAGCTTTTCTATCATTATCATATGGCCTTTAAAACCCTCTCCACATCCTCCACCTTTTCCACGTTAAAGACCCTTACATAAGGCACTGTCTGCTGTATTAACTTAGAAAGGACGTTCTTGGGTCCTATCTCCACGAAGGTGTCTACCCCATGCTCCACCATATAGAGCACGCTCTGAAACCATCTTACTGGAGAGAATATCTGCCTGTAGAGGTTTTCTCTTATATCTGGTGCCATTGTATGGGCAATTGCAGTGTAGTTCTGGACCACCGGGGTGTTTATGTTTTTTATGGGTGTCTGGGCCAGTTTGAGCCTGAAGGCATCGGCAGCAGGCTTCATAAGAGAGCAGTGCGATGGGACAGAAACTTTTAGGGGTATAACCTTACCTCCCATCTGCTTTACTATTTCGCTCGCCTTCTCTACCGCCTGTCTTTCTCCAGATATGACTGTCTGTTCAGGAGAGTTGTAGTTTGCTGGCTCAACCACTCCAGAGTCCTGAGCAAGCCTGCAGGCCTCCTCCACTTTTTCCGGTGGAATCTTCAGCACCGCAGCCATAGCCCCTGCACCTTCTGGGACTGCTTCCTGCATGTATTTACCCCTGAGGTTTGCAAGCCGGACCGCCTCAAAGAGCTCCACGCCTCCTGCCACTGCAAGGGCCGTATACTCTCCCAGGGAATGCCCTGCCACAAAGTCTGGCTGTGGAAACCCCTTTGCCTTAAGAACCGCATAGATGGCAAGGCTTGTGGTCAGGATTGCAGGTTGTGTGTTAATCGTCCTGTTCAGCTCTTCCTCCGGACCTCTGAATATTATATCGGTGAGGTTATACCTGAGAGCTGTCTCTGCGCTGTGAAAAACATCCGCAGCTTCGGGAAACTCTCTGTAAAAGTCATAACCCATTCCCACATACTGAGAGCCCTGTCCGGGGAACACATAAGCCAGCTTTCCCATAAGTCTTCTATTTTAACCCATCTCTCTGAGCTTTTCCCTTACAAAGTCCCAGCTCCACCATGTAGCTTCGTGAACGGGCATGGATTTTCCTATGTTTTCCTCCGTTCCTTCAACCCAAATGACCTTTCCGTCGGTGAGCAGTTTGAAGTTTCTCGTTCTTGAGGACCACCTCCAGAAGTTGTGTGGTCCTATACCCAGTGCCTTTTTGAAAAGCTCAAGCTCGTTGGGCAAGAGTGGTCTTCCCTGCATGCTCTAATTATATACCTCTTTTCTTTCCCATCTGAGTTGCCCTCTTGAAAAATTCCCTCAGCTTTCTTCTGACCAGTTCGTGGAACTTCTCAGCCTTCATGCCCGTGAGTATCTCCACAGCATCATCCACTGTATCCACAGTGTATATGTGGAACTCACCCTTTTCAACAGCCTCCAGAACCTCATCATCAAGAAGAAGATTATCGTAATTCCTCCATGGAACTATTACCCCTTCAATGCCTCTCAATCCGAATATCTTGCATACCCTGTAGAAGCCCTCCACCTTCTCCTTTATGCCACCAACGGGCTGGGCATTTCCAAGCTGGTCAACGGAGCCCGTTATGGCAACATACTGCTTAAGGGGAACCTCAGCGAGAGCGGAGAGTATGGCAAGAAGCTCTGCCATGGATGCACTATCGCCCTCCACTTCATCATAGCTCTGTTCAAAAGTAAGGGTGCAGGAAAGATAGAGCGGCATGTTCCTTCCATACTTTCTGCCCATGTATCCACTTAGTATCAACACACCCTTTGAATGTATGGGTCCGCTGAGCTCCACCTCCCTCTCTATGTTTACTATACCCTTCTCACCCATGTATACAGAGGCAGTTATTCTGCTCGGTTTTCCAAAACTGTAATCTCCAAGGTCAAGGACGCTGAGCCCGTTAACCTGCCCCATTTCCTCCCCTTCAATACGCAGGATAAACTTACCCTCCCCAATTGCTTTCCTTATCTTCTCTTCAAGCAGGTTTGACCTGAAGAGCTTTTCCCCTATTGCCCTTTTTATATGGCTGCCTTCTATCATGGCCTTTCCTTCTGCAAAGGACTGCGCCTCCCTCACCACATCCACGAGACGCCCCATGACCATGTTAAACTTCTTTCTGCTGCCAGATAGCTCTACACCATGTTTGAAAAGCTCTGAAAGGGCATCCGCAGAAAGATGCTTTAGCCCCTCTTCTTCCACTATCTTTCTGAATATCTTTGGAAAGGCATCGGTAAGCTCTTCTCCAATATCTATGACCGGGTCAAAGTCTGCCTTTACCTTAAAGAGCCTTCCAAACTCTGGGTCGTAGTTGTAGAGTAAATAGTAAAGGTAGGGGTCTCCTATGAGAACTACCTTGAAGTCCGCTGGCAGGGGCTCAGGGCTTATACCCACCAGGGGCATTATTGTATCTTCCAGTGGATGCAGGGGCATGTGTATCTTTTTGTGCATTAGCACCTTCTTGAAGGCATCCCAGAGAAAGGGGTTTTTCAGCAGGTCAAGCACCCTCAGCACGAGATAGCCACCCCTCGCCCGGTGAAAACTTCCCGCAGAAATGCTCATATGGTCTGCATACAGAACGCCCATCTCCGCAGTATAGAAAACCCTTCCAAAAAGGCTCTGAAAGGTTGGCACCTCATCAAAGACAACGGGAGCACCTTCAAGGGTTGAGTTGTCCACGAGGACATTTACCCTGAAAGTGTTGAAAGACTTCTCCAGCATTTTCTGGAAGGCAAGATTACCCTTTGAAGTATGCCAGGAAAGGAAAAGGTCTGAATTTCTTGCAAGCTCAGTCTTCAGCCTGCTTATGTATTCGGATATACCCTCATATTCCATGTATTTGCCTTCAAACCTTGAAAAAACCTTGTCCACCACATAGCCCGCAACCCTGTTCCTCAGGTCCAGCACCTGCTCTGAGAGGCTGTGGTCAAGCTCCCTTAGTTCTCTTATAAGATCCCTGAACCTTTCTTCAAACTCTGAAATGCTTTTTTCGTAGCTTTCCTGAAGCCTTGGATTGGCATAGACCTCCTCTTCTGGAACTATCCTTCTGCCTATGAGGGGAAGAAGCTTTATACCTGCCGGTGTAAACACAACGCCAAGGCCATGAAACTGGGCTTCCTCAACCAGTCTCTGAGCAACCTCTTCCTTCTTACTTTCTACGCTTTTCCTTATTCTTGCCAACTCCTCCTCATATTCCTTGCTCTCAAAGGCTTTGGGAATTTCCTCCTTCAGGGCATCTATTGCCCAGTCTATGTCCTGAGACAGTGCTTTACCCATGCCTGCAGGCAGCAGGAGATACTTTGGCCTCAGAGGATTGTCAAAGTTGTTGACATAACATATGTCCTCGGGTTTTTTCTTTTCCTTTGCGGACTCCCTGAGCCTTTTGAGTGTGTATATGGTCCTTCCTATGCTTTCTGGTCCTGAGACGTAGAGGTTATAACCCTCAAGCTCCGTCTTCAGTGCAAGGTCAAAGGCAAACCTGACCCTTTCCTGTCCGGGGAAAAGCTCCGCAGCTTCTACATCCTTTGTGGAAAATGTAAAGGTGTATCCGTAACTGAGTTCATCCCTTGATAGCCTTTTTATAGCCACCTTAGGTTGCCTTCCTTATCTCTCTTCCCAGCTTATCTTCCACAGATTTTACCTTGCTGAAAAGCCTTCCGGATTTGCCTTCTCTGTAGTCTATCTTCATGGTTATGGATATGCGAGGGCAGTCCTTCCTGAGAGCCTCAAAGCCTTCTTTTAGCACAGACATGACCTCTTCCCATGTTTCTCCCTCTATTATGGTTCCCATGGGAGTGAGCACATAGGGAAGTCCAGACCTGTCCACTATGTCCACAACCCTTGCCACATACTCACTGACGCTCTCACCCTTCCCCAGAGGCGTCATACTCACGAACACAAGCACGCTCATGGCATAAATATTTTATACTATTCACACTGTGAGGCTCACCTTTCCCCTCACCATAATAGGCTTTTTCCTCTTCCTTGCCTTATTTGCGGACATTCTTGCTCCCTATCCTTATTCCCTCCAGAACAGAAAGGCGCCCTTTCACCCACCCACAAGGATACACATCTTCAAGGATGGAGGGCTTACTTTTCCGTATGTTCATCCCTACAGGATGAGGGACCCACTCTTCAAGGTTTACGAAGAGGACAGAAATGTTGCCTGCAGGCTAAGGCTTTTCAGCAAAACAGAGCATGGATACAGGCTTCTTTCTGTTGAAGAGCCATGCCATCTATATCTGCTTGGAACGGACAAGCTGGGGAGAGATATTCTAAGCAGGCTCATATACGGCTCAAGGGTTTCTCTGACCATAGGTCTTGTGGGGGTTAGCATAACCTTCCTTCTGGGCAGCCTTATAGGCGGCATTTCTGGATACTTCGGGGGGAGGATAGACACAGCAATAATGAGGCTTGTGGAGGTGCTTTTAGCTATACCCACCTTCTATCTCATGCTTTCCCTGAGGTCTGTTTTCCCGCTGACCATGGAGAGCTTTCAGGTCTTTCTCATGGTTATATTTATCCTGTCCTTTCTTGGGTGGGCAGGGCTTGCAAGGGTCGTGAGGGGTATGGTGCTTTCCATAAGGGAGAAGGAGTTCGTCCAGTCTGCCAGAAGCTATGGTGCAGGAACCTTGAGAATTCTGAGAGTTCACATTCTGCCAAACACCTACTACTATCTGATAGTCTCTGCAACTCTCTCATTCCCTGGCTACATTCTGGCTGAGGCATCCCTTAGCTTTCTTGGTCTTGGCATTCAGGAGCCCTTTCCCAGCTGGGGAAACATGCTCTCTGACGCAAGGAATGTAAACCTTGTGCTTGCCCATCCATGGATACTATCTCCGGGCGTTGCCCTCTTTCTTCTTGTAATAGCCTTCAACCTTCTCGGTGATAATCTTCTAAAGGGTGGCAGAAGATGAAGGACCTTTTCTGTAGAGTTGTCAAAAACAGACATATCAGAGGAAGGCTGTTCCTGCTTGAGCTCCACGCACCCGAGATTGCTAAGGAAGTAAAGGCGGGACAGTTTGTGATGCTGGGAGTTTCTCCCACCCTTGACCCTCTGGGAAGAAGGGCCTTTGCGGTGGCAGATGTAAGGGATGAAAGGCTTCTAATATTTTACGACCTTGTGGGGAAAGGGACAGGACTGCTCTCTGCGGTGAAGGAGGGAGAAGGGCTTCCCACATTTGGACCCCTCGGTAAAGGGCTTTTTCCACAGGAGGGGGATAAACATCTTCTTCTGGGTGGAGGTGTGGGGCTTGCAGGGCTTAGCCTTCTCGGTAAAGAATTGAGAGCAAAAGGTAAGAGGGTAGTCTTTGTCTACGCTGGCAGGTCTGAAGAGCATCTTGGTATGGAAGACTGGCTGAAGGAGGAGGGTTTTGATTACATACTATACACGGAGGATGGAAGTAGGGGCAGAAAGGGCCTGATAACGGATGCACTCAGAGAATTTGACATCACCTGGGTGGTTCATGCCTGCGGACCAAAGGGTATGCTGAGGGCTCTGAAAAACATGAACACTGGACATAACATGTATTTTTCCCTTGAAAGCAGAATGGCATGCGGGTGGGGCGTGTGCCTGGGATGCGTGGTGAAAACCCCAGAAGGCTACAGGAGGGTATGCTACGAAGGACCTGTATTGCCTGCAGGGGAGGTGCTCTTCTGATGTTTACAGGGCTTGTGGAAAAAGTGGGAAAGGTGGAAGGCCTGAGAGGCGGAAGGCTTGTGGTAGAAGCAGGCTATGAAGATGTGGTGCTTGGGGAGAGTATAGCAGTCAATGGCGTATGTCTCACGGTGGTAAAGACTGAAGGCGAGCTTCTTCATTTTGACCTGTCTGAAGAGACGCTGAGCAGGAGCAACCTGAGATTTCTAAAAAGGGGCGACCACGTGAACCTAGAAAGAGCACTCAGGCTCTCTGACAGGCTAGGTGGACATCTTCTTCAGGGACATGTGGACTTTACCGCACCCATAATTCAGCTACAGAAGAAGGGCGAGCACTGGCTGTTAATGGTCCAGATTAAACCAGATTACAGCGCATACTTTGTAGAAAAGGGCTCTGTAGGCATAGATGGGATAAGCCTTACCATAAACAGGGTTGAGGGACCGCTGATTCAGATGAACATAATACCCCATACCTATGAAAACACAAACCTCAAGTTCAGAAAGTCAGGGGAGATGGTAAATGTAGAGGTGGACATAATAGGCAAGTATGTGATAAACTACCTTCAGAGGTTCAAAGGTGGTAGTTTGCAGAGCCTCTTAGAAGCTTTTTATAATATAAACACATGAACGTGGTATGTAAACAGGCAATATACAATAGAGAGGGAAAGATAGCCTTCTACGAGGTATTCCTTCAGGACAGGGCCACTGGTGCATACCCTGAGGGTTTTGACCCACTGAAGGCCACAAGCATATCCATAGATGTGCTCACTGAGATTGGTCCTCACAAAGTGGGTAATGGCAAGCTTGTCTTTGTAAATGTCCCTGCCATATTCCTTGAAGCCTCCATGTTTGACCTCCTCTCGCCACAGCATGTGGGTATAGAACTCGTTGAGAACAAAAGGCTAACAAACACGTTGCTTGATGCCATAGACGACCTCATAAAACGCGGATTTAAGTTCTGTATAGATGACTTCGGTTTTGAAAAGATAGACTATCTGCCGCCTTTGAATAAATGTCATTTTGTTAAAATAGACATAAAAAACAACCCATACAATGAAGAAGAGTTAAGAGAAGTAATAAGCATACTGAAAAGCTTAAAAAAAGGCATAATAGTTAAAAACATTGAAACCAAACAGGATTACGAGAGGGCCTACGAGCTGGGCTTTGAATATTTTCAGGGAATTTATCTTTCAAGGCCTGCCATGGTAAAGGATACTAGGACCATATCCTTTCTGAAATCAACTATACTTCAGGTATACAACGCAATAAAATCCAGGGATATAAAAAAGGTTGTTGAGGTTATAGAGAAAGACATAGGTGTAACATACAAACTCCTTAAATTCGTAAACTCAGCCTATTTTCCGAAGGCAAGAGAGTTCAGCAATGTGGAAGATGCTGTTATCTACCTTGGACTTGAAAACGTTGCCAAGTTCATCATAGTGCTTGCCCTTTCAGATATGTTTGCAGAGGAGAGCGAAAAAGAGCTCTGGAGAAAGGCCCTTTTCAGGGCAAGCCTTGGTGAAAAGCTCGCAGAGATAAACGCAAAGGAGATGAAGGATAAAGCCTACCTTATGGGTCTTTTCTCCCTCTCGTGGGAAATACTGGGGCAAAAGCCTGAAGACATAGCAAGAACTCTCCTTCTTGACAGGGAGATAGTTGAAGCCTATGAAAACAGGCTGAGTCTTCTTGGGTTTATACTTTCGCTCATTGACCTGCTGGAGGACAATGGGGATGAAGAGACCATAAAAAAGGTGGCAAAGGTCCTTGAAACCTCACCGGAGAGGATAAGGAACATACTGGAAGAGGCAAGGCTTGAATCTGAAAAATTCGTCGCCTAGTCAGTGGCATAGCTGTGTAGTCCGGGGAAGAAGAGGTTTACAGCAAAAAAGCATATGAGAACCGTTATAAAACCAAACACCACCATCCATGCAGTTCTTTTCCCTTTCCAGCCAAGCATCTGCCTAGCATGAAGGTAGGCTCCAAAGAAAAGCCAGACTATCAAGGACCACACTTCCTTTGGGTCCCAGCTCCAGTATCCCCCCCAGGCTTCATTCGCCCAGGCAGCCCCCAGTATTATGGAGGCGGTCCATATGGGGAAAACTACCACTATGGACTTGTAAGTTATCTCATCAAGAAGCTCCCTTGAGGGCAGAGGCAGGTTTGGGAACCTGTCCTTGAGAAGGTAAAGAACTGCACCACCAAAACCAACAGTAAAGCCCGCATAACCCGTAAAGGCGGTGACCACATGCAGATAGAGCCAGTAGCTCCTCAGTGCTGGCATGAGGGGCACTATCTCCTTGGAGGCATAGAAGATGGCAAAAGCAGAAAGGCCAAAGACAACGGGCACCACCACAGCACCGAGAAGTCTTATACCGTATTTTCTCTCCAGAAGGAGATATATAAAGCCCACTACAAAGCTCCAGAAGGTGAGGGCTTCAAAGAGGTTGCTCCAGGGTGGATGGGGAACGCCAAGCTCATAGGTCTGAATGGTTCTTCTTACCATGCCGGCAAGGTTCAGGGCAAGGCCAAGAGAAAGGCTTAAAGTTGCCATGTTCTGCACCAGCCTGTCTCTGAGAAAGAGGGTGCTCAAATATACCACAGAGGACAGGGCATATGCCAGCGTGGCAGATTTATACCAGAAGGTATTGTCAAGCCTGAGGGTTCCAAGAAGCCCACCGAGCAGGAGTATGGAAAGCCAGAGCAGAAAACCGTAGGACCTCGTCTTCTCTCTTTCAAAGGTTATTTCTCTCATAACTCCTATAAATATAACCTATTCAGCCGGTTTTACATCCACCTTTATATCTACGCTTACCTCGGGATGAAGCTTGAGTGTGACCGTGTATACACCCACATCCTTTATGGGGTTTTTTAGCATGACCTTTTTCCTGTCTATTTCAAACCCCTTCTCCTGAAGGGCCTGTGCAATGTCCTGGGGTGTCACAGAACCAAAGAGCTTTCCCTTCTCACCCACCTGTCTGAATATTTCCAGCATAAGTCCTTCCAGCTTCTTTGAAAGAGCCTGAGCTCTTTCCTTCTCCTTCTGTAGCTTTCTTGCCCTCTGAGAGAGGATGTTTCGAACATGACTCAGATTCCCCTCTGTGGCAGGAAGGGCAATTCCTCTGGGTATGAGATAGTTTCTGGCAAAGCCATCCTTCACGCTTATCACATCCCCAAAGACTCCATAACCTTCAAGGTCCTTTATGAGCACCACCTTCATGTCTTACCTCCTTATGCTACAAGATATGGCAGAAGGGCAAGCTGTCTTGCCCTCTTTATCTCTCTTGCAAGAAGCCTCTGATGCTTTGCACAGACGCCAGTCTGCCTCCTGCCCATTATCTTGCCCCTTTCTGTGATAAACCTTTTTAGCTCTTCATAGTTCTTGTAGCTGGGGTCCTTTTTTGCATCGCAGAAGGGGCAACTTTTCTTTGCAGACCTCTTAATCATATCCATCCTAAAACCTCCTTAAAAAGGTATTTCGTCATCCTCAGAACTGAAGGGCGTTTCAATTGGCTCCTCTGACATCTCCTCCTCTCTCAGAGAAAACTCCTCTACAGGTTCTTCTATCCTGGGTTTGTTAATAACTCTCACGCTTTCAGCAACAATTCTTATCTTGCTCTGCCCTTTGCCTTCCTTGTCCATCCATCTGTCCTGAGTGAGCCTGCCTTCTATAACCACCGTGTAGCCCTTTGATATGCGATTCACCAGGCTCTCAGCAAGTTTGCCATAGGCCTTGACTTCAAAAAAGTGGCTTTCCTCCTTCCATACCTCACCCACCATATACCTTCTGTTGTATGCTATAGTAAACTCAACCATCCTTGTGCCCGAGGGCATATACCTTTCAAGCGGGTCTTTTACCAGCCTGCCTATGATAATGACCTTATTGAGCAACCTTCTCTCCTTCCTGACCCTTTACCTGTATGTTGAGCCAGCGTATTATGTCCTCACTTATCTTGCAGTAAAAATCAAGCTCGTTGGGAAGCTCGGGTCGCTGTGACCTTATGGTGAGCATGAAGTACCTGCCATGGTTGAAGTTCTTT
This sequence comes from Aquificaceae bacterium, assembly GCA_037481935.1. Lineage (NCBI taxonomy): Bacteria > Pseudomonadati > Aquificota > Aquificia > Aquificales > Aquificaceae > Aquificaceae bacterium. The sequence goes on from JBBFKQ010000013.1 coordinate 15,987, forward strand.
ATGGGATAGGCGAGCTGTTTTGCCCCCCAGTCTGTGATGCTCAGAAGCTCTCCACCTTTTTTCTGGATAAAGTCCTTCATTTCCTGAAGCTTTTTCTGAACCTCATCCTCGGTGAGAGTGGGTCTGAAGACCACAACGCTCTCGTAATGCCTGACTGTCTGATAATACCTCTTTGCCATCTTTACCTCCTGGACTTTTAATGGTCCCTGCCTCAAGGACAGGAACGAGGTAATGGTTTATTATATCATAATGAGTGTAAAAAGGGCAAGGTTAGAAAAACTTCTCATGGAGGAGATAGCGGGCCTTATACTCAGAGAAATTAAGGACCCAAGGCTTGCACATGTGGTTATCACCCATGTGGAGCTATCGCAGGACATGAAAAGGGCAAAGGTATACTTCACAACCCTCCAGGAGGGCAGGGAAAGGGAGGCGGAGGATGCCCTCAGGCACGCCAGCCCCTTTATAAGGGCTCGGCTGGCAAAGGGTTTGAAGATAAAAAGGCTTCCAGAGCTTGACTTTATCTTTGATAGGGAATTAAAAAGAATGGAAAAGATATGGCAGAAGCTCTAACAGCCTTCCTTCTAAAGGAGAGTTTTTATCAAATTTCCCCGCCAGAGGGAAAGCTTCTTTACTTCACAGACAAGGACCCTCAGGTAAAGTCAGAAGAGCTTTTGAGCGCTTCTGAGGTGGACCCCAGAATACCCTACCCCCTCCTTAACCCCCTTCAGACGCTTTTCTATAAACTTTACAGAGGCGGGAATGCCCTCATATCTTCTCCCACATCCTCCGGCAAGAGCCTCATAGCCTACCTTTTTATGAAAAACTTTGAGGGGAGGCTCCTGTATACTGCACCCACAAAGGCGCTGGTAAAGGAAAAGGCAGTGGAACTGAGAGCCTATTACGGGAGGAGTGTGGAGCTCAGAACTGGGGATAGCGTGCTTGAGAGCTTTAAGGAGGTAAAGGCCAGGGTTGTGGTGAGCACCTATGAACACCTTGCCTATGCCCTGAGAAACTCCGCAAGATGGCTTGAGGATGTGGGTGCGGTGGTGGTGGATGAAGTGCATCAGATTGTCAAGAGGTGGATGCTGGAGGAAATAATAACCGCCTGCAGAAGAAGAGACCTGCCCCTCCTTTGTCTGTCGGCCACGCTGCCCGGTCTGGAAGAACTGGCCCAGTGGATGGGAGCAGAGCTTGTCATAAAAAGTGCCTGGAGACCAGTGCCACTTTACAGGGAAATAAGAAGCCTCACCGAGTTCAGACCAGTAAGAAGAGAGCTGGAGGGGGAGTCCCTTGTTGCGGGAAGGCTCCTATCAGCTCTTTACTCCCTCAGGCAGGGAGGAGAACAGGTCATACTCTTTGTTCCGAAAAAGAGTCTTGGCTGGAAACTTCTTGAGCTGGCAAAGGAGGAAAAAATAGGCATATTGAACCAGACGGTGCCCTTTGAAGTTGAAGAGGAGAGAGAGCCAGAAATAGCCTTTCACAATGCGGATGTCCCAAAGGAGGAGAGGGAGGAGATAGAAAAGGCCTTCAGGAAAGGAAGGCTCCAGACCCTAATAGCCACACAGACAATGGCCTATGGTGTAAACCTTCCCGCTGACAGGGTGATTATTCTTACAAGGTTTTTCAGAAAGGAAGGAAGGCTCAGAAGCATACCAGACAGCCTTGACATACTTCAGATGGAAGGAAGGGCCGGAAGGCTGGGCATAAAGAAAGAAGGATACTCAAACCTCCTGGTCTATGGGGCTAAGGGAAAAGAGCTTGAAAAGGAACTGGATAGAGCCCTTGAAAGACCACTGACCACCGCAACCATGGAAGGCTCCGGGGATGAAGCCCTGAGTTTTTTTCTCTTGCTCGCCCACATGTATGAGGGTGAGGAATTTGAAAACTACCTCAAGAACACCTATTCCTTCAAAAGGGTTGGTAGGGAAAGGCTCAGCAGGATTGAGAGGTTTCTGAGGTCTCACGGCTATCTTGAGGGCTACAGCCCCAGCCAGAAGGGGCTCTTTTGCATAAGGACTGGTATACCACCCCTGAGCTTTGAAGAATTTCTCAGAAGGAAAGGCCTGAACCTTGACCCTGTAAGCACCATAAGACCACTCCTGCACATGAAAAAGTTTGACGGGCTGCTGAACTTCCTGAAGGGTATGGAAGGCTTTAGAGAGGATTTTCAGATAGTGAGGGCAATGCTGATTCCCTGCGGTGAGGAATGTTTAAAAGACAACACAGACCAGCTCCTTTTCTATACAGAGGGGCTAACCGCAAAGTATCCAAACATCAAAAATCCTCCCGGGGAGTTTTCATATCTTGGCACCGACGCCCTTCATCTTCTGAGAGCGCTCCTTGAGATAAACAGGCAGGGCTTTTACAGGTTTTCAACCCCTGAGCTACTGCAGATAACCCATTCGCTGAAGTATGGTATAAGCACAGAGTATTCAGGCCTTGCAGGCATAAAGGGGATAGGTCATATAAGGGCAAACCTCATAAAGGAAGTCCTTAAAGATTTGAGAATAGCACCCCCAGAAATCTGCAGCCCTGTGGAAAGCCTTCTTGAAACCATGGAATCTGAAAAGCTCTGGGAGCCCCTTCTTGAAAAGCTGATGCAATACAGAAGAATGAATATGGAAAGGGCAAAGGAAGAGCTGGAAAGAATAAGGAGAATATTCAGGAACAACCGCAGTGGTTATATGGTGGATGACAGGATACTGCTTGCCTACGGACTCTTTACTGAAGGGACCTCTGCCCTGAAAAGGACGAAAAGAGATTTAGTTGAACTGGTAGTAAATGAGCTCCGCAGAGTAAGGTCCTCATGAAAGGGGCAGTAGAGCTTGCAAAACCCATCCTTGCAGTCCTTTACAGAGAAAGGAGCCTGATGGAGGATTTTCTCTCAGGACTTGATGTGGAGAGAGTATCTCAGGACTTTTACTTTGAGGGTCTGCAGAGGTATTATGGCAGGGAGATGGGTGATGGGCTTTTGAAAAGGTTTTTCAGCCTTTCTGGGCTAATGAAGAAGGAGGAGCTGAGGGATTTTAAGCTATGGGCTATGAGAAGGGAAGAGGAGTATTCCTGCCATGGAAGGAGAGGTCTGAACATAGACCCGGGCTATGTGGATGAGAGCCACCTTGTGCTTGCATCCTCAAAGAGGAGGGGAGGCAGACTTTATCTTGGAGGCAGTGTGTATGCAGAGATAGAATACCTTTACCTTTACGGGAACTTCAGACCACTTTACTGGACATACGGAGATTATAGGGATAAGGGGGTGAGAGAATTTTTTGAAGGCGTGCGGGAAGACTTTCTCAGGCAGTTAAACCTTGCAAGGGAGGGTAAGGAGCTGGTAGTTTACAGGTTCGCCCAGGATGAGCTCTACAAGGAAGTCAAGGCTTGGAGAATGGTCGGTGAAGTAGAGACTTAGATTTGAGGAACCGGTCCTGTTTACATAAGGCATAACCTCAAGGGCGGTGCTCTCAGCAGAGTCCACAACCCTCACAGACCCACCCATAAATTCCTCTATAAGCGGTTTGAGTAGTGGATAATGGGTGCAACCAAGTATGAGCGTATCAACCCCCTTGTCTCTGAGTTCCTCCAGATAGTGGGCTACCACCCTTTTTGCTATCTCGCCCTCAAGCACACCTTCCTCCACGAGAGGAACAAAGAGAGGGCACGCCTTCTGAAATACTTCCACACCACCAGCCTCCAGAAGCCTTCTGTATGCACCACTGGATACGGTTGCCCTTGTCCCTATTACCCCTACCCTTCTGTTTCTCGTGGAGCTGAGGGCTCTCCTTACCCCTGGCTCTATAACCCCAAACACAGGAATTGGAAGAGTTTCTCTCAAAACATCAAGGGCATAGGAGCTTGCAGTGTTGCAGGCAACCACAAGCAGGTCTATACCCTCAGAAAGGAGAAACTCAGCACCCTCAAGGCTGTATCTTATCACAGTCTGAGAGGATTTGTTGCCATAGGGCACTCTTGCTGTGTCTCCGAGATACACAAAATCCACCTCGGGGTATATATCTCTCAGAGCTTTCAGGACTGTAAGCCCGCCAACTCCCGAATCAAAGACGCCAATTTTCATCCTTCTTTCATTCTCCTGGTGTATTATAACCCGAGTTGCAAGTTATAAGAAATTATGGTAAAAAAAAGCTCCCCATGGAAAACCCATAGGGAGGATTA
>JBBFKQ010000014.1 GCA_037481935.1 Aquificaceae bacterium
ATCTTAATCCTCCCTATGGGTTTTCCATGGGGAGCTTTTTTTTACCATAATTTCTTATAACTTGCAACTCGGGTTAGTTTAACTCTTCCAGCTCTAGTCCACCCAGGTATCTTATAAAGTTTGCGAGCTCGTGATAGTTTGCTCTTGTTTCTTCAAGCATTTCTTCCTGTATTTCCTTTTTCAGCTCTCCATAGTCAAGAATCACGTCTGTATGGACAGGTGGTATTATGTGGTAAGTTTCCGACTCCCATCCAGCTTTCCTGAGTATCTGCTCTGCACCGTCCTCCGGTAGGTTATACTTTTGCATGAGGAGCTTTTTTAAACCCTCCCTGTCTTTCTTATACCTGTCAAGCTCCTCATCTGGTATGTCCACCTCCACATAAACAAACCTTTCCTTTCCATTCTGAAGGATTACCACGTTCTTTCTTCCCCTTATGTGCCTCTTTATAAAGCTCCAGTCTTCCTCTGTCATTACCGGTTCTGGATGCCACTGCTTTGACATTTCCTCTTCAAGCTCAAGGTAGGGAACCGTTTCATACCATGTCGCCTTGTTTAGCTTTGACTCAATAACTTCTTCGCTCTCTCCGCTTTTCTTTTTTACATACTCTACAAATTCCTTTCTTTTGAACTTGAACCTTTCTATCTCATCAAGGCTGAGCTCTGGGAAGAGCACCTTCAGCTTGTATTTTATAAAGTCCCAGTTTCCAAAAAGATTCTGAGGCTCTACAGCTTCATAACCATAGGGGTTTGTCCTGAGAAACTCAAAGTAGTATCCTATGAATTTTCTTACTCTCGGGTCTGTAAGTGCAAGGGTTTTTATAAACTCGGGGTCGTAGAATTCAATTATGCTCAGAAGCCTCGCTATATTGACCTTCTTTATGTTGTGAAGATGGCAGAGTTCAATTGCGAAATGTTTTGGAACATTTTCAATGCCACAGTATTCATTAAGAACATCCATTTCAGACCTTAGAAGGCTTCTGAAGAAGGCTAACTTTTCCCTGCTGGATAGTGTCTGTTTGTTCAGTATCAAATCCATCATCTTTCCCACCTCCTTATTTTAAAATATAACTCCCATATACTCTCAGTCAATAAAGCGCCTTTATCCTCCTATAAGAAAATTTTTGTTTGTGTTTGCGGTCAGTTTATGGTTAAAATTAAATTCAGGAGGGGTGGTATGGGCAAAGTTGCCAGCCTTGATATTGAGACCTTCTGCCCCATTGAAGAGCTTGAAGAGGGAGATGTTACATACCTGAAGGGAAGGAAAGACTACTCCTCAGAGGAGGACTTTCATAGAGACCTTTCAACGAACCCATACGTTTCTCTTCTCCTCTCCTTTTCCCTTTTCCTTCCAGAAGAAGGTGTGGCTTACGTTTTTTATCTTGGTGAAGAGGAGTCGGAAGAAATCTCCAGAGTTAACATAGGGGAAATAAGTATTGAAGCTGTATACGCTTCCCTTTCTTTAAAGAAAGGAATCTCTGAATCAGAAAGCAGGCTTGTTGAGCTGTTCTGGAAACAGCTTGAGCAGATTGACACGCTTGTAACCTTTTACGGTAAGGACTTTGACATGGAATTTCTGAAAATAAGAACTCTCATCCATGGAGTAAAATCCCCTGCCTTCTACAGATACTTCCATTCAAAAAGTGTTAACCATATTGATCTGAGGGATGTATTCAGAGTTGGAAGGAATCATTACTCCCTGAACTTTATATCAAGAAGGATGAAACTTCCCATAGACAAGGGCGATATGGATGGTTCAAAAATAAGAAATGTTTTTCTTAAAGGTGAATACAGGAAGGTTGCAGATTACAATCTCAGGGATGCCCTGCTCACTGGCATGCTTTATGAAAGGGTCAAGGACCACCTTTACCACAACCATGTTTTAGAACTGGTAAAGTCTGCAGGATTTTCAGAGGGTAAAGACCTTATAGAATATGCCCTTGATAACAATCTTCTCAGCGGGAAAGAAACATCGGTGCTCATAGACTTCTGTAAGGGCAGGATAGAAGCCGGACCATCAGATAAACAGGTGGGGTTTCTGCGGGACCTTATAAAGGCTTATAATCCAGAAATCAGGGATGTATGCGCTCTGTTGGGTCATGAAACTATTCAAAGGATAGTAAAATTCGCATGGGAAGAGGAAATAACATAGGCTTGCCCTGTATGTTTTTAAAGACTATATTTATAGGCAGGAGGTATATTATGTCCTTAAGACCCTTAAGACTCAGAAATAAAACTGTCCCTGTTCCCATAATTCAGGGTGGGATGGGTGTTGGTATATCATGGGAAAAGCTGGCCGGTGCTGTGGCAAAAGAGGGTGCTGTCGGGGTTGTGTCTGCTGTGGGCACTGGCTACAGATATCCTGAACTGGTAAAAAGGGACAAGTTTGGAAGACCTATAGGTTCCATATACACCCACAGCAAAGAGGCCCTTACAAGGCTCATTCAGGAGGCAAAGAGACTCTCTGAGGGTAATGGTGCCATAGGGGTAAACATACTCTGCGCCATAACTGACTATGGAAGAGTTGCTGCTGATGCAGTGGAAGCAGGTGCGGATGTGATAATCTCTGGTGCGGGTCTTCCCCTCAGGCTTCCTGAGTATGTGGGTGATGCGGATGTTGCCCTCGTTCCCATAGTTTCCTCTGCGAGGGCTTTGAATCTCATATGCAGGACATGGGAGAAAAAATACAAGAGGCTTCCAGACGCGGTGGTTCTGGAAGGTCCAAAATCTGGTGGTCATCAGGGCTTTAAATACGAAGAATGCTTCATGCCAGAGTATCAGCTTGAAAACCTCTTTCCCTCTGTGCTTGAGGAGGCTCAGAGATGGGGTGGAATACCCCTCATAGTGGCGGGTGGAGTCTGGAGCTACAGAGACATACTCTACTACATGGAAAGGGGTGCAAGCGGCGTTCAGATGGCAACGCGTTTCATTGCTACCCACGAATGCGATGCACCCCCCATATACAAGGAGACGGTTCTCAATGCAGAGGAGGATGATATAATGCTTTTCAAGTCTCCTGTTGGCTATCCACTCAGGGTGGTGAGAACCCCCTTTATAGAAAGGCTCCTTGCTGGATACAACGGCTGGAACGGCTGTGTTTCTCACTGCATAACACCCTGCAACAAGGGTGAAGAGGCAAGGAAGGTGGGCTTCTGCATAGCTGACAGGCTTGGCTCTGCATGGCTCGGGAACTACGAGGAGGGCATATTCATAAGCGGTGCCAACGGACACCTGCTCAAAAGACAGGGTATAATAAGCGTGAAGGAGCTAATTGATATACTCACTGGCAAAAGACCAGACCCAACCCTTGAAGAGGAATTTGCCTTAAAATAAAGACCAAGGAGGGGAAACATGTTCAGAGCACTGTGGACATCAGCTTCCGGCATGACGGCACAGCAGACAAACCTTGACGTCATATCCAACAACATGGCAAACGTAAACACGGTGGGTTTTAAAAAGATGAGGGCAACCTTTCAGGACCTTGTCTATCAGACCATAAGAGACCCTGGAGCTCCCACATCACCTGCCACAAGAAACCCCTCAGGCTTTCAGATTGGTCTTGGAACCTATGTATCGGATACCTACGGAATCTTTACGCAGGGCAACATCTTCCAGACGGGAAACCAGCTTGACATAGCCATTCAGGGAGATGGCTTTTTCAAGGTTGTCCTGCCTGATGGCACTATAGCCTACACGAGAAATGGACAGTTCAGGCTTGATGCTGATGGGAGAATAGTTAACCCTGACGGCTATCCCCTTGACCCCGAAATAACCATACCGCCGGATGCCATAAGCGTTGGTGTGGGTCCAGATGGCACGGTGACCGTCCTCAGACAGGGTGCCACCGCAGTGGAAGAGGTAGGAAGGTTTGAACTTGCCAAGTTTGTAAACCCTGCAGGTCTGAGAAGAATAGGAAACAACCTGTTTATACAGACAGATGCCTCCGGCGAGCCTGTGGTGGACAACCCTGGAAACCAGGGCATAGGGACCCTTCTTCAGGGATACCTTGAGTCTTCCAATGTAAACATAGTGGAGGAGATGGTGAGCCTTATAATAGCCCAGAGGGCTTTTGAGTTCAACACAAAGGGCATAACCGCCGCTGATGAGATGCTCGGTCAGACCGCCAACCTCAGAAGGTAAGCTATAATTTAACTCATGGCTGAGGAGGCGAAGGAAGCTAAGGAAGAGAAAAGGGGTGGGTCCAAAAAGATACTTTTTCTGGTTCCGGTTCTTATAGTTCTCCTTGCAGGGGGTGGTGGAGCGTACCTATTCCTCTTTTCAAAAAAAGGCAAGAAGGAGGAGACGGCACCACTTCCATCTCAGGTAGGCGTTATGATGGACCTTGGCACCTTCACCGTAAACCTTGCAGACAGAGATGTGGATGCCTACGCGAGAGTTTCCATAACCCTTGAGCTTTCCAACGAAAAGGTGAGACAGGAAGTGGACAGAAGACTTCCCATAATAAAGGATGCCGTAATTGACGTTATAAGCAGCAAGGCCTCCTCCTTCGTGAGAACACCAGAGGGAAGAGAAAACCTAAGGCTTGAACTAATAAAAAGGATAAACACTATACTCTTTGAGGGTGGGGTCAGAAACATATACTTTACAGAGTTTGTGGTGCAGACCACATGACGGATTTTTTCCTTAACCTTCTCCGTGTTCTTGTTGCCCTGGGCATAGTTATAGTCCTCATACTTATCACCCTTCCATACCTCCTTCCTCTTTTACAGAGACTGAGATGGACAAGGGAGGAAAGAGGTTCTGAGGTCAGGCTCCGAAGGGTCATACCTCTCGGGAAAAGCATGCTGCTTGTGGAGCTGGAGATAAGGGGCAAGCTCTTTGTTCTGGCATTGACGGATGGTGCTGTGGAGGTGGTTTACAGGGATGAAGCTGATAATACTTAGTCTTCTTCTCTCTGGCTCTGTCCTCGCCCAGCAGATAATCCCCAACATAGACCTTAGGGTGGGAACTGGTCAGCTGGATACTTCCATAAGGCTCCTCATACTTCTCACTGTCCTATCTCTTGCCCCATCTATCCTGATAATGACCACATCCTTTGTGAGAATTGTCATAGTCCTTTCCCTTCTCAGGCAGGCGCTTGGTGTTCCCACAGTTCCTCCCAATCAGGTCATAGTCTCCCTTGCCCTCTTTCTTACCTTTTTTGTGATGAAGCCCGTCTTTGACAGGATAAACTCTGATGCACTCCAGCCACTTCTTAAAAACCAGATTACAGACAGCACCTTCTTTGAAAGAACCTCTTCCATAATGAAGGAGTTCATGGCAAAGAACACAAGAAAGGAAAGCCTCAAAGTCTTCCTTGACATGGCAAACCTCCCTAAGGAGGAGAAAGATAACATAAAGAATCCACAGGATGTTCCTCTCAGCGTTCTAATCCCTGCCTTTATGGTAAGCGAGATAACCACCGCCTTTCAGATAGTTTTTCTGCTATATCTACCCTTCCTTATAATAGACCTCGTGGTGGCTTCAATTCTCATATCCATGGGCATACTTATGATTCCTCCTCAAATAATATCCCTGCCCTTCAAGATAATGCTCTTTGTGCTTGCCAACGGCTGGGAGCTTGTAGTATTATCCTTGGTAAGGAGTTATCAATGAGCCCGGATATGGTCATATCCTTTGGACAGAAGGCTCTTGAGATGGCTCTGTTGCTCTCTGCTCCAGTTCTTATTGCCACCTTTCTGGTGGGTTTGATAATCAGCATACTGCAGTCTGCCACACAGATACAGGAGATGACACTGAGCTATATACCTAAGATAATAGCGGCTTATATAACCGTGCTGGTGCTGGGTGCATGGATGCTTAACAAGCTCCTTGATTATACAAAGGAGCTTATAATCAACATGCCTGCCTGGCTCCGATGACGCTTGACATAAACGCCCTTCTTACTCTCTTTCTTGTCTATCTCAGGATTGTCAGCTTTCTTCTCATGGTGCCGGTGTTTGGGAAAGAGTTCATGCCAAATACCTTTAAAGTTTTTCTTGCAACTGCCATAGGCTTTTCCCTTTTTCTCTACTCAGACATAAAACCCCTTCAGTTCCCAACCACAGCTCACTTTTTACTTGCCATGCTTAAGGAAATTCTTTTTGGCTTTACCGCAGGGCTCATGCTCAGGTTCCTTTTTGACGCCATGCAGATGGCTGGTGAGTTTATAAGTCTTAACATGGGTCTTGGTCTTGCCACCATATTCAACCCTCAGCAGCCTCAGACCACAGTCTTTGCCTTTTTCCTTTCCCTCATGGCAACTCTTTTTTTCCTCGCTCTTGGTGGTGCGGAGATAACTCTCCTTTCCCTTGGCAGGAGCTTTGAAAGGGTCCCGCCGGGGGGCTTTAGCCTGTATGAGATAAACCCTGAAGTCTTTCTGAGCTTTTTCTATGAGAGCTTCCTTCTCGCCTTTAAGGTCTCTCTTCCTGTGATTGTTGTGATGCTTGTCTTTAACCTTGTGCTTGCCCTTGTAAACAGGTTCATACCTCAGATAAATGTGTTTATAGTTGGACTACCAATACAGGTTTTCATAGGTTTTGTTATACTTCTTCTTTCTTTTCCTGTGGTGTTTCTTGTCTATTCTTCCCATGTGAGGGAGTATATAATTAAGTTTGTTGCTCTTATTGGGGGACATTGATGGCTCAGGAAAACAGAACAGAAAAGGCAACCCCATACCGTCGTAAGAAGTTAAGGGAGGAGGGAAATGTGGCAAAAAGCCCTGAGCTTGCCTCTTCCCTGACCGTATTTCTTTCCTCTGTTATCCTCTTCTTTGTGGGTGGTTATCTCTTCTATGAGGTGGTTAAATTCATGCAGTTTATAGTGGAAAACCCATCCATGAATCCCACTGTGGTCGTTAAATATGTGGGTGAACGCTTCCCGGGAATGCTACTTCCCCTCTTTTCTGCAGCCCTGCTTACAGTTGTGCTTGCCCATGTGGGTCAATTCGGCTTTATATTCACCCTGAAGCCCCTCCAGTTCAAGTGGGAAAGGCTAAATCCCTTTGAGGGTATAAAGAGGGTTTTCTCCCTCACAACTGCCTTTGAGCTCGTAAAAAATGTGCTCAAGGTATCCCTTTTCATGGTAGTTTCCTACTTCATACTGAGGGGCGATGTGGAAGAGCTCCTGACAGCACCTTCTCAGGATGTATCAGGTTTTGTTCTTTACATGATTAAACTTGTCTTCAAGCTGATACTTGTGCTGAGCGCCTTTGCCATGCTTATCGCCCTTCTTGATTATGGATACAGGAGATGGGACTACGAGAGAAGAATAAGGATGAGTAAGGAGGAGGTCAAAGAAGAATACAAACAGCATGAGGGGAACCCACAGATAAAGGGTGCCATAAAAAAGCGTATGAGACAGCTTTCAAGAGGAAGGATGATGAAGGAGGTTCCAAAGGCAAGCGTGGTCATAACAAACCCCACCCACATAGCCATAGCCCTCAGATACAACCCAGAGGAAGGAGACAGGGCTCCTAAAGTTCTGGCTAAAGGGAAAGGACCCGTAGCAGAGAAGATAGTGGAGATAGCCCACGAGAACGGGGTGCCTGTTATAAGGAAAGAAGAGCTTGCCAGAGGAATGTATCCTCTTGTGGAGGTGGGCGAGGAAATACCTCCCAAGTTCTACAGGGCGGTAGCGGAGGTGATAGCTTTTATAATGTTCAGAAAAAAGAGGGTGGCGGTATGAGTGAGATGGGCAAGGTGCTTCTGCTTATGGGTCTCTCTCTTATAGTTATTGGTCTCCTGCTTACCCTTTTTGAAAAACTCCCCCTCGGGCTCGGGAGGCTTCCGGGAGATATAGTCATAAAGAGGGACGGTTTTACCTTCTACTTTCCCCTTGCAACTTCCCTGTTGCTGAGCATTCTGCTTTCGCTCCTTCTTACGCTTTTTGTAAGCCTTTTGAGAAGATAAGCCCCCATAGGAAGGGGGCGGATGAAGAGTTTAAGGGAATGTAGCCTGAATGCTTCTTACTGTGCAGACAGAAAACAGGTCATTACAAGCTCTGACCACTATGTAGCCGTTCCCACTGGTCGCAAGCGCCTTTGAGGTTGGTGATGCGGAGCTTCCGCGGACTTTGCATAGGGTTGTGGGTGTTCCCATAAGGTTCCTTACCTCGCAATCAAGCACACCACTTGAACCGCAACCTGTCATGCTCTGGAAGGTTGGTCCACAGTTGCTCTGAGCAATTCTGTAAAAACCTGTAATGCCAGAGGGAGGGGTGGTGGGCTGAGAATACTCAAAGAACTCAATGTGGTAGTTGCCTGTTACAGAACCGCTGAGAGACACACTCCAGCTTATGCTGTAGGTGTTTCCAACCTGAAGGTTGTTATTAGGCTGGATGCTGAGGGATGTTATGCTTATGCTCCCTCCCCCAGTCCCACCCCCACCTGGCAGACCTATATCTCCACCACCGCCTCCTCCACCACAGGAGAAAGTAAAAACCGCAAGGGCTGACAGTCCTGCAAGGGACAATCTCTTCATCTGCACACCTTCTGAAGTTTTTTCTAAAAATGTTATATAACTGGAGGCTTGTCAGAAATCTGACAGCGTGGCAGATATAATTACAGACAGTGAGAAGCGGAAGGCTTTACAAAAGCATAAAGCATTCCTTCGGAGAGATTGGTAGCTGGTCAGGGTTTGCGATAGCCGTATTGGCTTCCCTTTTCTACGGATGGTTTCCAGACAGTATAAAGGACATACTTGAAAAGTTTTTGCCAGATGTGTGGACATCTATAACTCTTCTGGTTCTCTCGCTCCTTATAGTTGTGATACTTTTCCTGTGGATAAAGAGAATAGTAAGGAAGATAACATCGCTGAAGTATGAGGTGGAAACCTACGATGCAGGTGAGTTAAGAGGGATAAAGGCGCTCGTGATGGGTCTCAGTATTCCACGCCAGGACCCTCAACTTGGACACAACTGGAGCCAGCAGGAAACGCTGATAAAAGAATGTTTGCTTAAAGGGGCTAAGCTCAGAAAAATTATACTCCTGCCCTCTCCAGGCAGTGCAGAGTATGTCTCGGAGTTTCTGGACTATATAAGGGGAAAAACAGGTGTGGACTCCTCTATAGTTCATTTTGAGGAGCCAGTGGAGTATGAGGATATGCTTACTTTGCAGAAAGTTTTCAACAGGATTGTGGATAACTTAAAAAGTGAGGGTTTCAAAGAAAGGGAGGTTCTCGTAGATATTACCGCCGGCACAAAGACTTTCAGCGTGGTTGCATCTTCCATCACCTTTGACAATGACATACGCATGTGCTATGTAAAAAATACTAAGGAAGTAATCATCTTTGATATGGTTGCGGTAAGAGAAGATTGAGCTATAATCTTACTCCTGATGGAAAAAGTCAGGAGCTTTGAAGAGCTCTTTCAGAGAAAGCTTGGCGGGGAGGAGGGTGTGGTAAGCTCCGGGGAGAGGTTTCTTGGGGTTTTCTCGGCGGATGTAATGCCTGAGCTGGAAAGGTTTTTGCGTGCTGACCTTGGCGTCTTTCAGGGCAGAAGGAGAAGACCCTTTATAGGAAGGTTTGAGAAGGAATTTTACATTCTTATCTTTCTTACCACAAAAACCTATTCAAGACGTGTGGTAGATTTGAGGTTTTGCAACAACAGAGGAAAGGGTGCGTGCAAAAACCTTGAGATAAATTGCTTTGTGCTGAAAGACAGAAACAGGAAGGAGGTCCTTGCATACGCAGTGCACAAAGAAAGGTTCAAAAACTTCAGCTTTCAATTCTGTGGAGTCTGTAGAGACCTTGAGTTCCTTGATAGCTTCAGGAGGGAGTATTTTAGATGAAGGATTATAAGGCACTTCTTTCAGGCTTTCTGTATGGTGGCAAAAAGGAAGAAAACTACATAAGAAAACTTATTCAGGTTTCTGTAAATCCATACATGAAGTCTCTGCTTGTCAGGAAAATAGGTGACGACTATGAAGAGGAGCTCCTTTCTGAGCTGAGGTTCAGACTCATAAAGAATAAGGACTACTGGCAGAGCCTGGAGTTTATAAGCCTCAATTACCTCAAAAGCATGATAAGAAACCTCCTGGTGGATACCATAAACGGTGGAAGGGTGGAGGTTTACAGTCTGCAAGTTCAGGTCTTTGAAGAGGAAACCGCAAAACCCCTCACTTACGAAGACATATTAAAAGATACAAGACACGCCTTTGTGGAGGCGGAGGGTAACACTCTGTTTGATGCACTCATGAGAGTCATAAGGGAGGAGGATGTGCCGGTGCTGTGTTATTACCTTGGCAAGAGCCTGTATGGCGTGGAGGTGGAGTTGTCTGGTCTCTCTAGGGATAACCTCTACAAAAGGTGGGAAAGGCTCAGAAAGGGAAGGCTGAAGGAGGTCTTTGATGGAGCTGAGCCTGAAGAGCTGAGAATAGCGGTAGAAAGGTTTCTGTCAGAGGTGTGTGAGAAGAAGGGTTATATAACCAATAGAGGGATGAAAGATGGGACTTGAGATAGAACTGCTACAGACTTACGAGAAAAGTCTGAAAGAGGGAACTGACAGGCTTTTTCAGGTGCCAGAAAAGAGAGAGCCACAGGTAGGACAGATAAGGGAAATGTGGAGTCTGCCCGTGGAAAGGTTTCTGGTGCTGGAAGAGGCTGGCGAAGGACTTTTTCTAACCGTTCCGCTAACTTCGTATCTCCAGCTTCTGCCGGAGTCTGCACCGGTCTATGAGCTCAGGTCTCATGGTCTCAGGCTCGGCGTTGTGCCAGTCTGGGATTACCTGAGAAAGGAGCTGATTGAAAACTGCAGCCAGGTGCTCGGCAGGGTATCTCCAGAGGAACTACTAAGGGTTAAGAGTTACGTGCTGGAGACAAAGAACCTAAAATATGCCACAAGAAAATTCATAAAACTCAACTCCAGACGCTGGGCAAAGTGGACCATGCACTCGCTTCTGGCTCAGGCTGAGAAGGCTGAAAGAGAAGAGGGACAGTTCATAAGGCTTACACCGGATGTGGAAAGAGAGCTGAGCTCATACAGAACTTATGCCCTCGCAGCGGAAAACAGATATTTCAGGGGGGAAAGATACATTTCGGTCTTGAAAGAGAGGGTGCTCAGGCTCTACCTGCCAGTGGAGATGGTGGGCAGGCTAATAAGGGTTCTTGTGGGCAGTGTGGTAATCTACGAAGGAGAGCTTGAAAGCGTAAGGCTTGATATTGAAGGAGACTTTTCTGGCATAAACCTGCAGGAGGAGTTAAAGGTTGTGGAGCTTTAGCCTTTTTGAGGAGGAAGACCTCATAAACTTTCTGCAGAGAGGGCTTTTAGAGGATGAGCTGGGAGAGCTTCTCAGGCAGTGGGACTATCTGAGCCCTGCGGTTCAGCTGGAGTTGATAAAACATCTTCGCTCCACAGTCTGTGAAGAAGAGATGCTTGCAAGAGCCCTTGGTATAAAGAAAGCAACTGCAAAGGCACTTCTGGAAAACCCTGCGGTGGAATTTGAGTTTCCTGCGGTTTCAGATGGTGGTGGAAGAATCGTAAAGGCTCTTGCAGTGCCCAACACCTCTGAAAACTACTCAAACATAAGGGAGCAAAAAAGACACATAAAGCCAGTGACGGACTATTTGCGCTCAAGAGGAGTTTTATCTGAAGGGCTGAGTGTGTTCTTTGACAGTGGCTTTGTGGGAAACAGCTTTCAGCTGGCTATGGTTCTGTCTTTTCTGGTGAAGAAACTGCCCTCTGACCTTTGCTGGACTGGAGGGGTCAGAAAGGACGGCAGGCTTGCAAAGGTGGACTCTCTGGAAAAGAAGGCACAGCTCTGTCAGATGGAGGGCAAAAGGCTTGCCATGCCCTTTCATCTCAGGAGCGTGGATGAGCTTACAGACTGGCTTAATGCAGAGCTCGTGGACATCCCCCTTGCAGTCTCAAAAGACCCCATAAAACTTGAGGAGTTTTTTGAAAAGAGGGAAAACCTGCTCAACCTCTGGCACATACACCGCATAGACCCCTCGGAGCTTATCCTGCATACTGGAAGGCTTGAGGGTGAGCTCTGGAAGGAAACAGCCCGAAGGTTTTCACAGCTGGTCAAAAGGCTGGACTACACACTTGAGAGAAGGCTTAGGGCACATCTTGTGATTAACGGACCGGTAAGCCTTGCCTTTGCCCTTGGTGTGCTGTATGGACACACAAGACCCTCAGCCGTATACCACTACCTGCGTGGCGACAAAAGATACTATGCGGTTGAGCTATTCAACACAAGGGAGGTCAAGGAAGCGGTCGGAGAATACAGACACATCAGACAGGACCTTGAAGGCGATGGCGAAGAGCTGGCGGTTGTCCTCTACTTTGGACATCACAACCCAGTCGCTGACATAAAGGCTTTTCTGGCTGACAGAGGCATAGGGGCAGAAGTTCTTCTCCTGTGGATGGAAGAGGGAAGAGGCAACATTGACCCGGCTGACTTCAAGCCCATTGCAAAGGAATGTGCCTCTGCAGTGCAGGAAGTAAAAGGAAAAAAACACCACAGAAGACTTCACTTTTTCTTTTCCTGCCCAGTGGTGATTGCATACCTCTTTGGCGTAGCCTTTGGACACTTTGGAAGTGGTGTCATATACAACTTTGAAGGAAACACATATGAGCCTGTGTTGGAGCTGGAGTTTCTCAGAGGGCTTATAGAAGACTGACATCCGGCGAAACATCACTTAAACCTGCAGAGTTTGAAAGTGGTCTGGAGGAGTTGCTGGCTTTAGAGAAAAACTGAAGGAATAGGCTCTCTTATCTTCTTTTCGGCGAACTCAAAAAAGAAATCCACATAGGAAAACTGCACCTCCGCCTTTTCCCACATGGCAAAGGATAGAAAGCTCATAGCAATGTCTCTGGGCGAGCGAAGGGAATAACCCGTTATTTCATCCAGTCTATATTCGTGAAAGGCAAAGGCAAAAGCGACGGGGGATAGTATCCACTTGTAGAGGCTCAGGGGGAAAGCACTTTCCAGACCTTTGAAGGCAACAGGCACAAAGCCACTTGTGAGTGGCACGCCTTCCCTAAGAAAGAAAAAGGGGATAGAAAGAGCCAGAGCAGTGTTGAAATAGCTCTTTCTGCGTTTAATTACATCAAACATGGCAGAAAGGGGCTCAAGCCCCAGGTCCATAAAGTTGCCAGACTGCAGGTAGGTATAGGTATAGGGTCTTTTGTAAAGCTCGTCCAGCCAGACCTCAGCCACATCTCTCAGATGCTTTGTTTGAGCTGGCTTTGCCGTGGGAAAGTTCCTGAAGTGTATTCTGTAATTTCTGTCAACAAGCACAGAGGGAAAATTGTCAGGCACATCATCTCTGAAGAAGAACACCAAAGCACTACAGTTTTCAAATTTTGAAAGCTCCGAGTCCTCAAATATTAGACCCACTTTAATGTCCGTTTCCATGTTAGTTAATTAAACACCGCAAGCCTAAAAAATCTGACACCACTCTGGCTATGCATAATGTGTCAGAAAAGTGGTGGAGGGAGGGTTGTATTAATAAACATGAAAACTCTGAAGAAGTTTCTTTTCCTCTTGGTCCTGTTTAATCAAGTCCCATCTATTACAGTAAGGTATTTATCCACAAAAAATCGCCATTTAAAACAACCCCTCAGGACGCTGGCTGTGGTTCTTGAGTTTCCCTATTTTTATTTAAAGCTCATGCGATGGGGGATTCTGCTTTTCATCCAGCTTCTTTTCTTTGAGGAAGAGCTAAGGAAGAGCATTAGACTGACCATGAGAGAACTGGGCATAAAGGACCCCAGAGAACTTAAGGAAGGTAAGGTAAAAATAGAGGTAATGCCGGACAAAGATGGGAAGACCTTTACAGTAAAGGTAATAAGAAAGTCCACAGAGTAAAAAAAAAGAGCGAGAGCAAAACCTTATTTAGTAAGCTCTAACCGATAAAGATGCGTGCCTGAGGCTCTCCTGTCTTAGTTAATCTATCCTTAGCTCCTCCCTGAGCAATCCCTCCACATCCTGAGCGGACACGACTTTCCTGACAAGCCCATGAAGATATGCCCTGTCCTTTATCTTTCTTACCC
>JBBFKQ010000015.1 GCA_037481935.1 Aquificaceae bacterium
ATCTTAATCCTCCCTATGGGTTTTCCATGGGGAGCTTTTTTTTACCATAATTTCTTATAACTTGCAACTCGGGTTAAAATACTCTACGCCAATCAAAATGCATCCAGGCTGTTCGGTTATAGCAGAGAAGAGTTACTAACTACTGAAGACCCAATAAATTTTGTATTCTGGAAGGACAGGAAAAAAGTCCACGAAAGTATAAGAAAAAGAAGGGAAGGATACAGAGATGTTATCAGCTATAAGTTAAGGATAAACACAAAATATGGAGAGATAAAGTGGGTAAAGCTGTCCTCAACCATAGCCTCCTTTAAGGGAAAAACTGTTTCCATATTAACACTTATGGATATATCAGGAGAAGTTAAGAGGGAAAGGCTGCTCACAAAGCTCGCCACCAGAGACCAGCTCACCGGCATACTCAATAGACATGCCCTGATTCATGATTTTGAGCATCTTCTGGCACAGGCAAGAAGATACGGAACAGCTTTCTCCATTATCATCTTTGACATAGACAACTTTAAAGCTATAAATGATACCTACGGGCATCTTGTTGGGGATGAAGTTCTGAAAGAAGCAACAAGGGAGGTAAAGAAGGTCTTGAGGAAAAGCGACATTTTTGGAAGGTGGGGTGGTGAAGAGTTCCTGATACTTCTGCCCATGACATCAGAACCTTCTGCACCTGCAGAGAAGATAAGACAGACTATTGAAGGCTGTGAGCTCTGTAAGGGGTTGAAGATAACTCTGTCTCTCGGGGCAACCACTTACAGGGATGGGGACAGTATGGACAGCATGTTGGCAAGAGCAGACAGAGCCCTTTACAAGGCAAAACAGCAGGGTAAAAACAGAACTGTAGTCCTCTAAGAAAGCTCTTCTCTGAGCCTTATGTTCATATCCTCCACCTTTTCCTTCAAGGACTTCTCGTGTTCTTTCAGCTTTTCCGCAATCTCTGGATACTTTATGGATAGAATCCTTACCGCAAGGATTCCCGCATTAGCTCCGTTCCCTATACCCACGGTTGCCACGGGCACTCCTGAGGGCATCTGAACTATGGAGTAGAGGGAATCCACACCGCTCAGGTGCTTTGAGGGAACAGGCACACCTATCACGGGCAGGGTTGTCATGCTTGCGGTCATACCCGGAAGGTGTGCAGCTCCGCCTGCGCCTGCTATTATGACCTCTATACCCCTATCTCTGGCAGTCCTCGCATACTCATACATGAGCTCAGGCGTCCTGTGGGCGGACACTACCCTTACCTCGCAGGGAACATTAAAGTCTCTCAGAACCTCGTAGGCAGGCTTTAGCCATTCCCAATCTGAAATACTACCCATGATTATACCCACAAGAGGGCTCTTCATGCATATAATTTTATCCATGGAGGAAAAGCCATGAAAGACCTTATCAAAGACCTCCTGAGCATGGAAGAAAGTCTCTGGGAAAGGCGGATGAAAGTGCTGTATCAGTATCAGAGAGTGAAAGAAATGAGGGAAAAGATAGCGGAGCTTGAGAAAATTTTTGAGGAAGAGCTTGGAGTTGACTTTGAAACAGCCATGGAGTTTGTAGAAAAGTATGAAAAGAATTCAGAAGAAGTTAGTAGCTTGAGAAATACGCTGGGAGATGAGGTCTTTTATGCTTTACATATGCTTGCAGACAGAGTTAAACAGATAAGGGAGATGAAAAAAGAGGTGGATGATGTGGAAAGGGAGGTCTTTGAAATAGATGGTGAGATAGATGAAGCCTTTAAAATGCTACAGGAATACAGAAGAAAAATTCAGGAAATGCTATGAAAAGACCTGTAATGCTCATAGACCTTGACAGGTGCATAGGTTGCCTTTCCTGCGAAGTTGCCTGCAAACAGGAGAAGGGGCTTGAAAACTTTGGCATAAGGCCCATGAAGGTTTTCAGGGTTGGTGGCATTGGAGAAAGGGCTGACGCCTTTTTCCTGCCCATGAACTGCTTTCACTGCGAGCCAGCACCCTGTGTATATGCCTGCCCCACCTCCGCCATGAGGAAGAGAGAAGATGGCATAGTCTATGTGGAAGAGCTGAGATGCATAGGCTGTAAGGCTTGCATAATTGCCTGTCCCTATGGAGCCATTGCCTTCAACCCTTCAACCATGAAAGTGGAAAAGTGTGATTACTGCTACAAAAGGGTTGATGCGGGGCTTCTGCCCTCCTGCGTTTCCAAATGTGTCACCAACTGCCTCTACTTTGTGGAGATAGAAGAGGTGCCAAAGCAAAGGCACAGATCAAGAAGGATAGATTCAGAGCTCTACAGGGAACTCTTCAACTGGAAGTCAGAAGAAAAGCCTCTTGAGGTCTAAAAAAACTCCCACGAAAACACCCATGGAGAGAAAGGGTCCATAGGGCACAGCAAACTGCAGGCTTCTGTTCCTGATTATTATGGGAAGGGCATAGAGGAGGCCAAGGACTGAACCCAGAAATACCGCATACATGACACCCCATATACCAGCTACAGAGCCTATAAAAGCCATAAGCTTTACATCTCCAAAGCCAAGCCCCTCCATTTTCCTTAGCTTTGTGTAGTAAAGGTATATGAGAAGAAAGGACCCACCACCGGCAACAGCACCCATAAGACTTTCCTGCAGGCTAAAGTCCTGCCTTACAAAGGAGGTAAGAAGCCCAAAGCCAAGCCCTCCAAGGGTAAGGCTGTCGGGGAGGATAAAGGTATCCCAGTCTATGAGGCTTGCCACAAGTAGGACTGAAAAAAACACAAAGAAGATAAGGCTCAGAAGCCAGTCCTCAAATCTGTGCCTGCACAGAACCGCAAGAAGTCCAGTGGAAGATTCCACGAGAGGGTATCTGATGGATATTTTTCCACCGCAGTGCCTGCATCTACCCCTGAGGAGAAGGTAAGAGATTATAGGTATGTTGTCATACCACCTTATTCTCTGCCCACAATGGGGACAGCTGGATGGGGGTGAGACTATGGACATGCCTCTGGGCATTCTGTATACAAGCACATTGTAGAAACTGCCTAAACTTGCACCCAGTGCAAACAGAAACACATACTCTAAAAGTTGAAGTGGCTCCACTCCGGGCTAAAATTATAAGCTATGAGAAGGTTGTTTTCTGCACTGATTCTTTTATTTCTGGCATCTTGCCAGCAAAAGCCTGTGGTATCAGACTCTGAGATAAAGGACATAGTGCCAAAGAACCAGTATGCCATGCTCATAGTAGAGAGCGAGAGCTGCATATACTGTAAACAGCTTAAAAGAGACCTTCAGACAGAAAAACTTGCACGCGAGCTGGAAGGAATGGATGTCTTCAGCCTCCTGTTTGAGAGCAACGCAAGGGTCAGATACATACTGAAAGGACAGGAGCATGTTAGCACGGAGGAAGAGCTTGCAAAAGCGCTCAGAGTCAATTCCTTTCCTCAGCTCTTTTTCTTAGACCGGGAGGGCAACATAGTGCTTCATCTGCCGGGCTATCAGCCTCCCAAAACCCTTGCCTGCAGTATAAGGTTTGTAAAAGAGGGAAAATACAGAGAAACACAATATATGGATTACATGAAGGCTGAAAGATGCATCTGAGTGCCATACTCTTTGACCTGGATGGAACACTTATAGACTCCTACAGGGATATAGGTATACATCTGAACAGAACATTAAGAGACTTTAATCTACCCCAGGTGGACATAGAAAGCGTAAGGCACATGGTGGGGGGTGGAGCAAGGGAGCTACTTAAAAGGTTCTTCTCCAACGGCCTTCTGGAGGAGGCGCTGGCTGTCTTCAGAGATTACTACATGAAAGAGCCTGTAATTTACACAAAGCCCTTTGAGGGCATAGAGGAGGCTCTTTCCCGTGCAATGGACAAGAACATAAGTCTTGCGGTAGTCACCAACAAGATGGAAGCCCTTTCAAAACTTATACTGAAGGAGCTTGGGCTTTTAGATTACTTCTCGCTGGTGGTGGGTGGGGACACGCTGAGCGAGAAAAAGCCCTCTCCTCTTCCCGTGCTATACACCCTCCAGTCTCTTGGTGTTTCACCTGCGCAGGCCCTGATGGTTGGAGATACAGAGGCGGACATGACCGCCGGTAGGCTTGCAGGAGTTAAAAGAGGGCTTGCCAGGTGGGGTTATGTGAAGCTTGAAAAAGAAGTGCCTGACTTTGAGCTGGAAAAACCCACAGACCTTCTCAAGAGATTTATCTAAAAACTAACCCAGAAGGACTTCAAAAATTTTAATCCTTGCCCTGGAACCCCTCACCAGCTTTATGTTTGATTTAGAAACATTAAAGTTTTCTGCGAGGATTTCTATTATCCTTTTGTTGGCTCTGTTATCTTCTGGCGGTTCTTTTACCGCAACCTCGTATAAATCCTTTTCAACGTGTTTTATGTATTCCATCCTTGAGTTTGGCTTTGCCCTGACCCTGACTATCACTCTTCTCCTATCTCTCTGCTCGCTCTGTATTTTATCGTATATACCACCACAAAGCCATCTATACCGTGCTCTCTGGCAAGGCTCGTCTCCACATCAAGCACTTCCCCACCCTCCTGTTCAATTGTGGACAGCACCTCGTTGAGCTTCTCCGTTATTTCCCTGTCATCACCCTCAAGAGAAACCACCATGCACCTGTATGCCATAGTTAAAAGTATAACTCCTCAAGGCTGTCAAGGTTCATGTAAACCATAAAGAGCCTCTCAAGACCTATGGAACAGCCGGCGCAGGGGGGAAAGTTCCTGTAAGCCATTAAAAGCCCCTCGTCTATAGGAAGCTCTCTCCCCCTTCTGTATTCCTCCATCCTCCTTCCTATTTCCTCCGGGTCAGTCTCCTCAGTCCAGCCGTTGGCTATTTCTATACCCTTTATGTAAAGCTCAAACCGTTCAGCGTAGCCATCCACAACCTTTGCATAAGAACTCAGCCTTGCAGGAAAATGGGTTACGAATTCTGGCATATGCTCACCAAGCTTCCTCTCCACCTCTATGTATATTCTGAAGAAAAGACTCTCCCAGTCTTCCTTGTCATCAAACTCATAGCCATATGCGAGAAGGTTGTTTTTGAATATTTCCTCATCCTCAGAGAGAACTATGCCCGCATACTCCTCAAAGGCGTGCTCAAGCCTGGTAGTTTTACACTCTCTGGCTATTCCCAGAAAGTTCAGAAGCTCGCATATTTCCTGTATGAGGTAGCTGTAATCTGCGTGGAGTTTATACCATTCAAGCATGGTGAACTCTCTTTTGTTCAGCCTCCCGCACTCATGGTTCCTGAAGACCCTTGCCACCTGAAAAATATCCCTTCTTTGCTTTGAAAGGAGCTTTTTCATGGAGAACTCAGGTGAAGTCTGAAGCCAGAGCCTCCTTTCCTTTCCACACTCCACCACTTTCACCTCTACAGGTTCTACATTCAGGTCAATGTTTGGAAACTCAAGCAGTATGGGAGTATGGACTTCAAGGTATCCCCTATCTGTGAAAAACCCTCTTATCCTCTGAATAAACTCAGACCATTCCGAGAGCATTTAGAGCATTATAACATGGGGAGAGCGACGGGAGTCGAACCCGCGACCCGTGGATCCACAGTCCACTGCTCTGCCAGCTGAGCTACGCTCTCCTGCAATCTTTTTATTATAATTCCCTTAGCCCTTTCCTGCAAGATTCATTATGAGGGCTATGGCCACAGCTCCGGCCATTTCAGTCCTGAGTATGTAAGGTCTCAAGAAAAGAGGCTTAAACCCTCTATCCTTCAGAGCCTGCACTTCTTCCAGAGACAACCCGCCCTCAGGACCAACCACTACACCATAGCTCTTTCTGTTCATGTCGAGCTCCCTTATCCCGAGCTCTGCGGAAAAGTTATCAAGCACAAGGGATATCTCTTCCTTCGCTCTTAGCCCGGAGAGTTGAACAGGTCTGCCTATTTCCATGGGCGCGGGTCTTTTGCACTGCTTGAAAGATACAAGGCTCAGTCTTTTCCACCTTTCCAGCTTTTCTTCAATCAGGCCTGGCTTCTGAAAACCTCTTTTACATATAACAGGAACAAGAGACCTTGCACCCGTCTGACTTGCCCTGTCTATTACCTCTTCCATGAGCTTCAGGTCTGAAGGAACGCACTGGTAAAGGTTTACCTCAGGCTCCGGCAGAGGTATGCTTATCTCTTCCAGTGGCCTGCAGAAGGCACATCCTTTTTCAACGGACACCACAAGGCTGAGAAACAGCCTGCCTTCACAGAAGACTTCAAGCCTGTCATCTTTTTTTAGCCTCAAAGCCCTGAAGTGATTGAACTCCTGACCAGTTATGAGTAGAAGCTCTCCCTCCTTCCCTGTGCATACAAGCCTTTCCATAAGGGTAGCGGGGCAAAAGCCCCGCATAGGGTGATTACTTTACAGACTCTCTGAGCTCCTTTGCAGGCCTGAAGGTGACCACCTTTCTTGAAGGTATCTTTATCTCTGCACCTGTTCTGGGGTTGCGCCCCTTCCTCTCTGCCCTGGTCCTTACAGCAAATATGCCGAACCCTGGCACTGCCACTCTTTCACCCTTTTTGAGAGCTCCAGAGACTGCCTGAATTGCAGATCTCAGGGCGGCATCAGCCTGCTTCTTGGTAATACCTGCCCCTTTGGCTATGGCTGAAACAAGCTCAGCTTTGGTCATGGTATTCCCTCCTTACAAGGTTTTTTAGCAGTTTATAATGATATACCAAGTCAAGTCAAGATGCAAGAGGATTTTTAAGGGTTTTAAACATGAAAAGCGTAATTTTTGCCCTTCTTGCGAGCCTTGTGTGGGGGACAGCTCCCGTGCTTTTCAAACTGGGCCTGAGGGGAGAAATACCTCCTGTAACCGCCCTGGTGTTTCATAACCTCTCTGCTTTTCTGCTTGCCCTTTCAGTTACAGCATTCACAGGAATGAAGCTGAACTACCCTCTCAAAGAAGTTATGCTAGTAGCCGCTGGTGGTATAATGTCGGGCTTTCTCGGACTTCTTTTTTTCTTTAAAGCTGTAAAGGCTGGAGATGTGTCGGTGGTAGCGCCAATTGCCTCCACATCTCCTCTATGGGGTTCTCTGGTTGCCTTTCTCCTTCTCGGTGAGCCCTTCAGCTTGCTGAGGGCCTTTGGTATACTTCTGGTGGTATGTGGAATAGTTCTTATAAGTCTGTCCTCTGGCAGATAGTTCTCATTCCTCTGACAGGCTTTATGCTTTACATGCCATTTTCCAAGTATGAATTGTGGTTTTTTGCACTACCTGCCTTTATGCTCCTCCTCTGGCAGAGAAAAGGTGTCTTCTGGCTTATATCGGGCTTTATTTTCTTCTTCCTTTCCCTCAGATGTGCCAACATAGCAAGCATAGAATACGGAGGGGTAAACCCTTTCCTGTCCTACACCCTCTTTGTTCCCTTCTCTCTCTTTCTGAGCTTTTATCAGTTTTATATGCCCCTCTGGATATGCAGGAGATTTTTCAGGAATTACCTCTGGGCTCTTCCCCTTCTCTACACGGCCTTTGAGATACTGCGCTCCCATTTTCCCTATGGAGGCTTCCCATGGCTCCTTATAGGTTCACTGTCTGTCTACATACCCCTTATAAAACACAGCCTTCTTTTTATTAATGTTTACATGCAAAGTCTTCTGCTTGTCTTTACAGCCCTTCTGCTCCCTCGCAGAAAATTAAAGCCACTCATAGCCCTCTGGCTCATCATGGCTATTACTGGTCTTGTTGCACTGAAGGAGAAGGAAAACAGGATGGAGGGTGCAAGAGTCATAAGGGTTGCCCTTGTGCAGACTGGAGTGCCTCAGAAGGACAAGCTGGACACCTCAGCCTTCAGAAGGCATGCGGAGGAAATTTTAAGGCTCACAGAGGAAGCAACGGGCGCAAATGCCGACCTTGTGGTGCTTCCAGAGTCTGCCCTTCACTTCTTCTATTCGGAGGAGAGCGATGACTACAACCTTTGGCTCAGAAGGCTAAGCTTCAAGACTCCCATACTGGTAGGGCTTATAGACATAAGGGAGGGCCTCAGACCTTACAACTCCGCCTACCTTTTGAAGGGTGGCATCGCCATTGGTCATTACGACAAGATAAGGCTATTCCCCATTGGAGAATACATGCCCTTTCCCTTTGGCTTTCTGAAGGAGTTCTTCCCTGCCATAAGCGGTATTGATTACTTCCCTGGAAAAAATTTAAAGCCCTTAGAATATGGGAGTATGAAGATAGCCACACCCATATGCTTTGAGGTGGCTTACCATGACCTGGTAGAAAGGCTTTCAGAGAGGGCAAACCTTATCGTTGTGCTTACCAACGACGGCTGGTTTGAGGATTCTGATTGCACTCACCAGCACTATCTGTGGGCAAGGGTGAGGGCGCTGGAAAGGGGTAAATACATGCTTTGGGTAAACAACTCGGGAGACACGGGCATAATAGACCCCATGGGCAGGGTTCTGGAGAGGATGCCTTACATGAAAAGAGGTATAGTTCGCAGTGAGGTCCTTCTTGTTGAGTAATCTACCCAATCTCCTGTCCCTGATTAGACTGACCCTCAGCCCGCTGCTTCTGTTTATTCCACAGGAATATCTCCTTCTTCTCTTCCTTCCCCTTGCCCTTTCTGATGCTCTGGATGGCTTTTTAGCAAGGAAACTCAAGGCTCAGACGGAGCTGGGTAGAGTGCTTGACCCTTTGGCTGACAAGGTGATGCTTCTGTGCGGGCTTTTTGTCTGCACCTTTAAACTCCACCTCATACCCCAGGCACTTCTCTACGCAGTGCTCGCCAGGGATTTGTTTCTCCTCCTGGGGGGTGCCATCCTTGCGGGAAGGAATAAAAGTGTTCCTCAGGCAAGAGCTCCGGGTAAGGCCTTCACCTTTACTCTTTCGCTTTTCATACTTCTCTGTCTGGGCGGTTTTTTCTCTGAGCCTATACTCTGGGCTACCATAATCATGCTTTTTCTTTCATGGGCGGATTATTTCCTGTTTGGGCTCAGAGCCCTCAGAAGTCAAACTTCTTCCTTATCCTGACCCTGACCTCCTGAGACCTGTCTGAGTAAAGCCTTCCACCTATGGATGTATTGGGCGTAAGCTTTACATCTCCACCTGTGTAAGTCTCTCTGGGATTTCTCAGAGTGCTCTGTCTGTGCTCCACGGATATTCTCTGGCTTAAATCTTTGGAGACTGTTGCGTTCACCCCCACCTCTCCCGTAGGGGATACGGTGGGAGATACCTGGACCTTTATGTCAAGCCCTGTCATACCCCTCGCATCTTTTATAAGACCGCTGATCTGCGGTATCTGGCTTATAAGAGCTCCCCCCACCGGTATAAGACCCTCTGTCTCTGCACCTCCAAGAACAAGAGTGGTGAGCACCTCTCTCGTATCCCTCGGAGGTTCTGACCTGACTATTGCCTTTGGATACTGTGGGTTTCCCTTCAGGTCAATTATTATGCTGTAATCAGGGGTTGGCGCAGTTATGGTTAGGTCCATCTGGCTTTCTTTATTTGTAAAGGTCACCTCACCCCTTCTGACAAAAAATTCTTTTTCAAAGTATGTAAGTGCTCCTCCTTTAAAATAAGCGTTAACCACATAATCAGGTTCATAGAGACTTCCCTTTATCCTTGCCGACAGGTCAGTATAGAGAAAGCCCTCTGGGAGATTTACCCTCAAAGGTTCGGATGATGTAAGTGAGATGTCAAGCCTTACTCTTCTGTATTCTTCGGATAGTCCTCCAGCCCTTCCCCTGAGTCCCTGCAGGTTAACTACCCCAGAGGTATGGAAGTCGCCCCCTATGTTAAGACTCCTGTAGTCGGAGCTTATTTTTCCTTTTCCTGAGACAAAAAGGCTGGTTCTGAAGGTCTCTCCCCTGTAAAGAACTGGCAGTTGTGAGACTTCAAAGCTGACTTGACCAGACCTGCTATCGCCGGTAAAGCTGGCAAGAATTGAAGCCTTCTGGTTGCCCAGCAGTTTTACATAGCCTGAAAGCCTGTCCTTTGTGAAACCAAGGTCGAGCCCGCCTGACAGGGGCACTGCAAGATATCTGGACCTCAGAGTGATTGCACTGGAGGTTGCCTTGAAGTTCAGAGTATCTGTGTAGGAGAGCGTGTAAGCCACCTTACCTTCTGCATCTGCGAGCACCCTGCTCCTTATTATGGAGAAGAGACTGCCAAGGTCCAGCTCACCCTCTGAGAAGAACTTTGGACCCTCATCGTAGGAGAACTCAAACCGTCCCTTGAGAACACCGTATATGCTTCCTTTAAGTAAAAGCCTTCTGCCTCTGTATTCACCCCTCTGAAATTCCACCCTTGAGACTGCCTCCTGTCCAATGCTTATGAGGAGAGGTGCAGCATCTACGTTTCCATGTTCCCGGTTTCCGTATACTTTTATGTCTGGAACCTTGATACCGATTAGACCTTCTCTAAGAGTAAAGCCCCTCAGAAAACCTTCAAGCCTTTCCCCTTTCATGTGAAGATTGACAATGAGAGGGAAGCTGATTTCTCTGTATTTTCCCTCACCTGACAGCTCAAGGGTCAGGTCCTTTTCCTTACCACTCAGACGATAGTTGGATGCTATGGCAAGCTCCCCCTGAAGATGTTTGAGAAAGCCCTCAAAGCTGTAGGAGGCCTTTTTATAATCGTAATGACCTTTACCTCTCAGCCTTTCCTGCAGGTCAAAAGTCAAGTATACCTTTCCTCCACTCACTTTTCCCTCAAAGCTGCCTCTCTCGGAGGAAAACTGGAGTATTCTGGTGTCTTTGAGCTCACCTTTGAAATTGCCCTCTAAATCTTCGCCATTCTTTTCCATTTGAAAGGACAGTGCAGTCCAGGAGGCCAGGCTTTCCCTTGAGATGTTGCCCTCAATCCTGCCCTCCGCCAACACCTTTTCACCCCTGAGATTTAGCTTTACGCTTCCCCTCAGGGAGTCCATCTGAATACCCTCGTAGGAAAGGCTCATGTTCTCGAGGTTAAGCCTGCCGGAAAAATCTCTGTCCTTTAGAGAACCTCCTCCTGCGAGAGAATAACCCCTTCCAGTGAGGTTTACCCTGTAGCCATCCCCCTCAAGGTAAAGGTCGTAATCTGCGCTACCGGGTCTTACATCCCTAAAAATAGGGTTCTCCAGCTTACCCCTTCCGTAGCTAAAGAGCTGACCCTGCTGGATTCTCAGGGTCCCGCTGTAGGAAATGGTGGCAGACACATCCTGATGCGTGAGTCTGTATCCCAGAAGGCTGATATTTCCTGCAAAATCCTTACCAGAGAGGGCACCCTTTACAGAAAGGAAAAAGGGCTGAGCCACTAAAAGGTCAATGTTTCCCTCTGGCTCTTTTCTATAACTCATATCCATTTTAAGGCTCACACCACTTATTTCCTGACCCTCCACCTGAGCAATGGGTGAGTAAGCCTGAAGTCTCAGAAGTTCTCCCTTCAGGTCAAGGTCAATCTGGCCGCTGACAAGGGCAGACAACCGCTGGCTTATGCCAAGAAGTTTACTATCCACAGGAAAGCCTCTAAACTCCCCACGGAGAACTCTGTCTTTGAGAGAATAGTCAACATTTGCCGTGGTAAGCCCATCTGTCACAACCGTTTTCAGATTACTTTTTTCCTTCCATTTCCAGAGGTATTGTCCCTTTAGCCTGAGACCCCTGAACTCTCTCCTACCCTTTATATCAAGCCTCTCTGCAATCCCTGAAAAATCAGCACTTAAGCTGGTGTAGCTTATGTTTCCAGAAAACCTTATATCTGTTCTGCCAAGAAGGAAGTTTTTGCCTTCTATAGGCTTTATGAGCCCCTCTCCCATAAAGCTCCCCTCTCTTCCCTTCCATATCCCTCTCAGGTTAAAACTGTAGAGCCCACTTCTGACCTGGGCATCCTCCAGTATGAACCTGCTTCCTTCCGTGCGTGCTTTGTGAAGAAAAACCTCAAGGTCATGCCTGTCAGAGTGGTGCATCCAGTAGACCTGCGTCCAGCCAGTAGAAATAACCTTCCCCGCCCTCAATTCGGTTTCCGGTATAAAAAGGGTAAGACTCTCCCCGTGAAGGACATAGTTTACCGATATGTAGAGGCTATCTACCTTCAGATTGAGTCTACCTGCAAGCTCTGTAAGAGGTCCAAAGTCATAGTCAAAGGGCTTGTCAGATGGTGGGGCGGTTGAGACCTCTATCAGGCTAAACTCACCCGCCTGGAGGCTCCAGGGTCTGATAGATGCTCCAGAGACAAAGAGATGAATGGTCCTGTGCTTAAGGGGCAGGTGTATGAGAAGGCTTTTAAAGCTCAACCCCTCCTCAAAGCTCAGACTGACACCTTCCAGTTCAATCTCTATATTCCTCGCCACAAGGTAGGGCTTTATCAGAAGAAAATAAAGGGCAAGAAGTAGAAGTATGAGATAGCCAACTACACGCATCAGACCCCCTTGTTAGGTTATTATAACCCGAGTTGCAAGTTATAAGAAATTATGGTAAAAAAAAGCTCCCCATGGAAAACCCATAGGGAGGATTA
>JBBFKQ010000016.1 GCA_037481935.1 Aquificaceae bacterium
GATGCTTCTTAGGGTTTTGTCTTTTGAGGACATGGGAGGATTATAGCACTGGATGGATTTGACGCTTACAACTCCCCAAGGGTCAGATAAAAATGCAACCGGATAACGGACAGCTATGTCTACTCAGTCATCAGATTAGTTGCAACTCCCCGAGGGTCAGATAAAAGTGCAACAGACATTACCTCTGGGGTGGGATTATCCCACCAGATATAAGGTTGCAACTCCCCGAGGGTCAGATAAAAATGCAACCCAGAGGAAGTGCTCAAAGTCAAACGCTACCTGCAGGGTTGCAACTCCCCGAGGGTCAGATAAAAATGCAACTGGCTATAGGGCTATGGCTATAGGGCTATGGTTATGTTGCAACTCCCCGAGGGTCAGATAAAAATGCAACCCTTCTTTGCAAGTCCTTAAAAATCAAGGATTAGAATAGGCTCATTTTTGACTTTTGACATGATATAAATCATAAATAGCCCTCCGGAACCTGAGTATCAATCAAAAGAGAGCAAACACGCATCATTTCTGGTTTTTAAGATGGTGCTTGATAGCTCTGTCTCATGATTTTATCCGGCACTCGTAAATGAATGTTTTGAAAAACTACCCAAAATCTCAAAATTCCCAGCTCTCACAAAAAATATTGACACGAATATCATTCACAAATGGGAAAAATTTAAGCACGCCTCGGGGCTTTCATCACAAAAACCCGTATTCAGTTGCCAAGATGACAGGGGTTGCTTTACAACCCTCAAAACTCTACCTTTCAGCGTAGATATTATACCATATCTGCTGTTAACACAAGGGGTAAGTCTAACCTTAGAAGACGCTCTGGTCGCTTCCGTCGTAGTGGTTGCCTATTTTGATAGGCTGTGCGTTCTTTCTCAGTCTAAACACAGTGAGCCTGAAGTTGGGGCTGTTTTCTGTCAGTAGCGAGGTTTTCAGTGTTGTGGGGTCCTGGTGGGTTTCAAATACGCTCAGCTGGGCGTGGAGTCCATGCCTCTTGAGGGATTTTCTCACCTTCTTCCTTATGCGTTCTTCTGTGTAGTCATACACTACAAGCCTCATACTCTACCTCCATCAATTCAAGAAGTGTGTCCCATAATCTGTCAAGGCATTTTTGATAAACTGGCTCAAGGCTGTTGATGAAAATCCGCATTCCATCTCTGTTGAGCAGGCGACTTTCTTTATCTTTGATAAAGTGGCTCGTTGTAATTGTGTCTTTTTTCAAGAGTTCCACTACATGTTTAGTCAGGAAAGGTCTGAGTGGTTCCATTATGTCGGAGGCAAAACTGGCATGCCTGCCTCTCCGACTGTGAAGAAAGGAAAGGTAGGGGTCAAGCCCCAGAGTTAGCAGAAGGCTTCTTGCCTGATAGTAGGCTATGTTGTAAACAAGGCTCAGAAGAGCATTTACATGGTCCTTAGGCGGTCTGTAGTTTCTCCCAGAAAACTGCGGGATTTCCCTTGATAGGGACTCAAACATGTATCTGGATGCAATCCCCTCGTAGCCCATCAATTCCTCTATGCTGTCCGCCCTTTCTGCCATGGTTCTCATATACTCAAGGTTAACAGAAAACTCCCTCTCAACCTCAATTATCTTCATAACCACGATCCTTGAAGCTACTCTTAGTCGCTGGCTCTTCCACAGCTCGTATTGTCTGATCCTTCTCTCTACCACAGAACTATGCTCGTCCTCTGGTGTAAAGATGCCCTTTAGGTTGAAGTTTCTGGATAAAAGGCACAGACCTGTGCCAGCCCTTGAGAGCATAGTGAGAGCTTCTGTGGTTATGGTGCCTCTGCCTACAAGGAAGAGGGCTGATAGATAAGAGACTGGAAAGGTATGCTCTTTACCGTTAAGTTTGACGCAAAGCCTGCCCTTCTTTTTTGAGAGGTTATAGCCATTGGAGAAGAAGAGAAGAGGTCTTTTCAGATTATGAAGGTTTCCCATGGTTTTATCAGATAGCCCTCTGCATGCTCCAGCTCTTCCACAGGGTAAACAAAAAGCCTGTCAGTTTTTCTGTTTATATGTTTTTCAAGCCTGCTTATCAGAGCCTGTATTTCCCTCTGGCTCATGGACTGTATGTAAAAGGTGCTACGCTGTATGTGAAAGCCCACAGTTCTTAAAACCCTTGCTACCCTGTGCCTGCTTCTATGGTCTCCTATGTCATAGACCACGACCCACGCTCTTTTTTCCATATTACTTAAATAAAACTGACCTCTCTTCTATATTCTGACATCCTCCACATCCACAAAGCCAAAGCCCTCGCCGGTGCGACCGCCCCAGCCCTTCAGATACAGAAGCCTGAGGCTCTGCGGGTCTCCTTCCACTTCAAACCTGCCCACAAAACCTGTAAGATACATGAGCCTCTTACCGCTAGAGCGTCTGAAGCCACTCAGCGTATGCTTTACGACTATCTTCTTCCAGAAATGGAACCTAAGTGAAACATCCCTGTATTCATAGCCCAGAAGCTCAAAGACCCTTCTGTGGAAGCGGTTAAACTCGTTCTGAAAGTCTCCGTGGCTGGGAAGTATAGGCTTGTTCTCTTTGCTCTCAAGAACCGCAGGCGACAGAAGGCGAAAGACCACCCTCGGGCTGTTTATGTTTTTCACCGGCAGACTCCGGATGGAGCTGACGCTCATTTTAATGTCCCCTGACAGTGGAAAGTCCCTCAAACTCAGAAGCTTGCCTGCAAAGGTCTCGCCGAGGGGCTTTTCCAGAAAGCTCATGTAGAGCCTTGCAACCGGCTTTCTTAGGACAAAATCCTCACCATGGAGCTCACCCTCAAAACTCAGAAAAAAGCTAAAGGGTCTTGGAAGCCTTTCAGCATACAGCTCATCCTCCATAAGGCTTTTGAAGGCAGACATGAGGCGGTTTCTGAAAAGAAGTGGAAGCCTGCTCTGGCTCAGCTTTATATCTGCTTGCAACCTAAAGCCTTCCATCAGCTGAGGTCTCTCAGCATTTTCTCCACAACCCTCTGGAGCTCAGGCAGGTCTTCCTTTACCACTCTCCAGACAACGCTGTAGTCCACTCCAAAATAGGCATGTGCCAGCCTGTCTCTCATGCCCTTTACCTTTTTCCAGTCTATCTCTGGATAGTTTCTCAGTAGCTCCTCTGGAAGGTTTTTAGCCGCCTCTCCTATTATCTCAAGGGCTCGGGTTATGGCATGCGTTAGCAGGTCGTTTGATATGAATTCTTCAAAATCTATACCTTCTGTGTGCTTTCTTATGAACTTAATTTCTCTGATTATGTCCATGAGATAGTCATGGTAACTTCGCCTTCTGCCCTGCATGGCTCTATCTTTGAAGCTCTGCCAGTCTTCTCTTACTGGCACATAACTGCTAAGAATATTCTGCCCTATGGCAGGTCTGGACTGCAGGGCTTTCTTTGATACGAGCTCCACCCTAACGCCCAGCTTTTCAGACAGAAAATCCTCCAGCTCCATAAACTCCCAAAGAGAAGGCTCTTTTTCAAAGTCCACAAGCAGGTCAAGGTCGCTGTCCTCCCTCTCTTCTCCCCTTGCATAGGAGCCAAAAACGCCAAGTTCTCTGACTGTATACTTCTCCCTAAGAAGGGGCATGAGGCTTAGAAGCTCCTCCATCAACTTCTGGAGGTTTTCAACCTTTTTGACTGTCTGCATTCTTATAAGTTATGCCTCAGGGCTCAAACCAGCCATAGCCCTTTGCCTTTTTACCACCTACTCCGAAGTTTTGAAGACCGGTTCTCAGGAGAACCTCAGCATATTCAGGAAGCTCGGGCTCTTGCTCTCCGAGGGGTTCATAGTCCAGACAGAAGCGAAAGACAACTCCTCTTTTTAATGTCAGAAACTTTACCGGCACTGGGTTTTGCCAGTCCGCCGGGGGCTTTTGACCTTTGCTCTGGTAGTATTCAGAATAGTGAGGGTTCATGATGTCAAGTTCAAGCTGGTCTGGGCTAAATTTTTCTGGAAAGGCGTCATAGAAAATAATCTGACCTCTTTTTTCCAGTGTGCCAAAGATTTTTCTGAAAGTTATGTGGGCGTCCTTGAACTTTACAGAAGGCTCGCTCAGGACAATTTCAACCTCTCTGTTCCTTAGCTCTTCAAAGAACCTGTGCTTTCTGAAGTTTTCCTCCTCGCTCAGCAAAAACTTTTCAATCTCAGAAAGAGGTTTCTCCTCACCAAGTCTTTCGCTCAGGGCTTCCTGTATGGACAGCAGAAGCACATGCCTTGCAAGACCCTTTAGCGTAGCCCCGTCTATGTATGGCACTCCGTAGGTGTGATGAAAGAGAAAGCCGTTTTCTAAGAGTGATGGATAGCCCATGCCCACCACAAGCCTGTAGGCGGTTTTCAATTTAAAGCTCTTCTGGCAGGGGACGGCTGGAAGCCTGATACTGTAGCTTTTGACCTTCTCTAAAATAGAGGCTAACCTCTCCGCCGAGTGCTGGGACTTTATGCCTCGCTCCAGCTCGTCAACCTCAAACCAGAAGGGGAGGAGCTTGTAAAATAGCAGACCCAGATTGGGGTTTCGAGACTTCTCTGAAAGTCTTTTGACGGCTGAATGGACACTTCCGCCTGGCAACTCTGAAAAGTTTTTAATCCTGCTCTGCTTCATACTTTAGCTCCCCTTCTGCCAGTCTTTTTAGCCACTGGGCAAAGTAAAGAATCTTCTGGGTGTAAAGTCTATACTGGGCAAAGTCAAGACCGGCAAAGAACTCCACAAGGCTGTCGACCTTTTTCCCCTCCATCTTTTCAAGATAGAGCTTTATGTGGTTTTCTATCTCCTGCCAGCCATCATCCTTTGCCTTGGCTCTTATGAAAGCGCAGGTGGTCAAAAGTCCGTTGTGAACTATCATGGAAGGCAACTTTCTTGCGTGAGATGCGTATTTACCTTCAAACCCCTTACCCTTTACCCCCTTTACGCATTCATAAGCCAGTCCTGCCACCTGCTGAAGCCTGCTTTTCATGGCTTTACCTCCCTCAGCTTCACAAGACCCTTTCCTGTTGTCATATCCCCACCAAGCCATATCTCAGAGGGAGCCGAAAACTCCACACCATCCTCCACAAAGAAGTTCACATAAAGCACACTCTCTGCCGGCAGGTATTCTGTGGTCCAGAGGGGGCCTTTCTTTACAGTTCCGCTGTCTGGGTCAATCTTTACGTGGGTCTGCACCTCCGTGTAGCTCTGCACAAGCTCAGAAAAGACCGTATCGCTCACAAGCACCACCCTCTGCTTGTCTTCTATACCCAGCGAGTTTACAAACCCTACAAGACCCTCGCCTGCAGGCTTTGCATCAAAGACGAACTCTTCAAGCATAACCCTGTTGTCTATGGCAACTTCCATAGAGTAGCAGAAGGCTTCGCTATCCTTCGGACTTTCAACCCTTATTTCCTTCCCTGTGTCCCTTGCGTATCTCTGAAGGGCATAGGGGCATGTTACGAGCAGGAATATGTGGCTGACACTCCTGACGGGGAAAAACAGAAGCCTCGCGTCGGTAAAGACCACTTTTCCAGCGTTGCCTTCCTCAAGTTCCCCAGCCGTTCCAAAGACCTGACGCATATATTCAAGGTCTTTTTTGAAGCTATCTTCGTTGATTGCCCTGAGCTTTTTCCTGCCACTGCTTACCTCTTCATCAAGGTCAGAGAGGTTCACACCCTTGTCTGCAAAGTACTCTCTCCATACGCGCCTGAGATGATATTCTCTTATACAACCTTTAAGGCTACTACCCGGCACAAGGGGAAAGCCCGTGTGAACCTCCCTCACTATGGGCAGGTCAACGTGCGACAGCCCCTGCCCCGCACCCACATGAAGGGGAGTGAGAACCTTTAAAAGGTAAGTCCTTCTATTCATCTCTCTACCTCCATAAGTATTCCGCTGTTCCATCCTCTATCCAGAAAATTATCCATGTCCCACCTTATTCCTTTTCTTACATTAACCTTAGGCTTTCCCTCAATCTGACAGAGCCGACATCCAAGCCCTCCGCCGTCCAGAGCCTTCAGCAGAAGCACACTGCCCGGTCTTAGCATCTGCAGGAAGGGCTTGGCAAAGCCCGACACATACTCAACCCCACCACCGAAAAGCCAAAGAAGCTCAAAACTGAGGCTGTTTATCTTCAACGCACTGCCACGCCTGAGCCCACCCTCCACAGAAAGGTGGCTGGTGCAGTAGAACTTGTAGGTCTTGCCCCTTTCTATCTGAATGGGTTTTTCAAAAGGTCTTATGCTTTCCTCTTTCACAAAGGCTAACCTTCTCTCTCCTCCCAGACCTGCGGTCTCCTGCCCTGCATCCTCCCACCTGCCGTCTGCCAGCACGCTAATGTAAGCCCTTGCGAATTTCAGTTGGTTGTTTTCCCTTTCCTTCCTTTCCAGCCTCAGAAACTCCTGAGAATACAGGAGAGTCTCCTTTGCCACCCTTCTGTCTTTGTCCAGACCGATGCCAATCCTGTATTCAACGCTTATGAATTCCTCCAGAGGATACACTTTTATGTTTTCCATGCCCCTTGAGTAGCTCT
Organism: Aquificaceae bacterium; assembly: GCA_037481935.1. Lineage (NCBI taxonomy): Bacteria > Pseudomonadati > Aquificota > Aquificia > Aquificales > Aquificaceae > Aquificaceae bacterium. Next base: position 6,479 of record JBBFKQ010000016.1, read on the forward strand.
CCACAAAATGCTGGTAACTTATAAAGGCATTTCCTACTGTTTCAAAGGCTTTATCGGTGCCTGTAATGAGCGGAACGCCTTCTCTACTCAGCCTGAGAATCTTCACCTCGTAATTGTCCTTCTTTTTCCTCTCCTTTACCACATCTGCGGGTGCAGGTATGTAAAGCTGACCCTCTTTCCACAGAAACACGCCGTAGACTTTCTTAAAAAGGTGAAAGAACCTCATTATGGGTGGTGGAAAACTGCTCCTCTGAAGATGTGTCTCTCCGGCACCAAAGTGCCTCAGACCCCCAAAGGTCAGCACATCGTAAGGCTCAAGGACATACAGCCTCATCTATCGCCTCCACCTTGGACAGAAAGCGTGCCACATAAAGAAGTGACTCCAGAGACTCTACGCTCCTCAAAAAGCCCGCCCCGTCAATTCTTTCAATGAGCCCATCAACCTCGCCCTTCAGCCTGCTTTTTCTCCTTAAGACCCTCCTCAGAAGAGCCTTTATAAGGTCCTGCTGAGTTTCAGCCTTTTCTTCTCTGAATATCCATAGCTCTTCTCTGACCGCATAGGGAATGCCGAGAGAAAGAAGCTCCTCTCTAAAGTAGTTGACAATCCTTTCAAAGAGTCCCAGATGATTCCACTGAAGGACCAATCTCACCGGTTGTGAGTTTCTTGGCACCACGCTGATGCATATGCGGTTTTTGCCGGCTTTCTTTGCTTCCTTTTCTGCGTTTCTTACCTCTTCCAGAAGGAACCTGAGGTTTTCGTTTTCATGTCCTATAACAAAGCCAGCGCTTATGGTCGCTTCCTCAGAGCCCATGACTTCAGAAAACATATCCCTTATGCACTTTGCAAAGGACAGAAGGCTCGTAGGATATCCCACCGCCAGCACATCATCACCACCCGCATACACAAGCTCTACAAAGGGTGAATTTTCTCTGGCAAGGCTGTAGACCTCTCTGGCATACTCGGAGAGCCTTCTGGAAAAATTCCTGTGAAACTCTTCGCTGAGCTTTTTACCCCTCTTATCCTGCGACAATCCGAGCCAGACGCCCATGTCGTCCCCGTCCGCCATCAGAATACCAAAGTAGGAGTTGTCTGGCTTTCTGTATCCTCCTCTGTGTGGGTCGTAGAGGTTTTCAAGAGCGGTAAGAAGCTCACCGTAAAGCTCCTCTTCCTGCTCCTGTGCTTCCTTTTTCATCTTTAGCACATCCTCAGGGTCAAGCCAGTCGGCATTTATGTCCTTTATTGAGCAATCCATTTTCCCTTGAATAAGGCAGACCGCCTGCTCTACCGCCCTTATGTATTCCAGATACCTGCCTGCGTTGCTATCCCTCATCAGTTCACACCTTAGCCTCGCCCAGGCAAGGTCCTTTGTGGAGGGAAAGCTCTTTCTTTTCAGTCTATTCTGTCCCTCAAAGTATTCCATGGCAAACCTTTTCGTAAGGCACACACCGCAGAGCTTTTCGCCCTTACCCAGCATAAACCTCTTTCTTTTGCCCAGCTCATCCCAGTCCAGAGCCAGAGCAGGACGCTCCCCGCACAGAGTGCAACCATCAGGATACTTGTTCTCAAAGGTTTCCTCATCCACCTTGCCCTCGTAGGGTCTAAAGCTTTTGAGAGCACCCAGATACCTTTCCAACAGGTCGTAGGTATAGCCGTAATCCTCTGCGTCCGCCACTTCATTTAGTCCCATTCTCTCAAGCCATCCCTCCCTGCCTATGTAATCCATGCAGTAGCAGAAGGACTGAAAGTATCCTCCCGTGTGTTTTTCAAACTGAAGCCTTTCCCTACCGGAGAGTCCAAGAGCAAAGACTGCATGCTCGCAGAGCTCCTCCCAGACCCTTTCAAAGAGTTCTTTTAGCCTGTCGCACAGGTCTTTTTCTGTTTTCACCACCAGCCTGTTGGGATAGCCCGCAAGGTCTGTGTCCCTAAGGCTTTCGTCGTATACGGGATATATTACCTCTCCCAGCTTCTGACTTTCAATCTCCTTAACGAGCCTCTCAGTAAGGTATGACAGTATAAAGCTGGAGCTAAAGAGGTCAGAGAGCTTCCTTGACTGGGATATAAAGCTCTGCACCGGCGAAAAGGTAAAAAGGAGTAGCTTATTCATCCTGTCCCTCCAGCATGCCCTTTACCCTTTCCTTCAAGTGTATAAACAGTCCAAAATAATCCTTTCTGACCCTTTCAAATATTTCCCTTGAGCCCTCAAAGCTGTAAACATGCACCAGCTCATTTCTGTCTTCTATCATCCTGAGCCATGCTTCCTGATTTTCTATAAGCCCGTTCTGGTATGCCTGTTTGAAGCACTCCCTCGGGTTTTTGCAGACCACTCCGAGAAAAGCCAGAGCCTCTTTTATCAGCTTCCATGAAAGCTCGTAGCACAGCTCAAACCTCTTTATGGCACCCTCCACTTCAAGGTCAGACTTTGCCATACTTACACCCTCTTCAAGAGCCATCATAGCTCTTTCAAAATCCTCATACAGGTTTTGTAGCCTGCTTTTCATAGATGGAAACACCCTCAAGGTTTACCGCCTCCCTTATTTTGGGGTCTGCCCTCCTGAGGTCCACAAGGTCCACGTTGCCCACAAAGGAGCCCGTGTCTATGGGTCTGTCGCCGGATATCTCCAGTGCTATGTCTATATCAGAGTCCCTTCTTGCATCGCCTCTTGCCCTTGAGCCAAAGAGGATTATAGCCTGCGGGTCAAAGGCTTTTATGAGCCCTTCTGTAAGTTTTCTCAGGCTTTCTGGCTCAGAGAGTTTGAGGCTGGTGGCTATATTCTGTTTTCTCAGGTGTATTCTCAGCTCCTCCAGTATTTTGTAGTCTGCCATGCCCCTTTTTCCACCAAAGTCCAGCGATTCTCCCTCTGGCAGGAACCTTCCACTCAGCCTCAGCATCAGCCAGCGGTATCTGTCTCCCTGCCTTATGACCTTCACCACAAGGGGCGAAGCCCTCCTTTGAGACTTTGTAGACTTTAAAAACTGGTCTTTGCTGTGCCTGATGGGCAGTCCAAAGGCGCCCATCTCAAAGAGCCTGTTTTTGTGCTGTTTTCTGAACTCCATAATGTGCCTTCCAACCTTGTCCAGTGCCTCAATCCACGAATCAAAGTCGCTTTTGCTGATAAGGAGCTTTGAAAAGGAGAGGTTTGAATACTCAGCACAGAAATCCTTTCCGCCCCCCACAAGCTCTATAGCCTTTTTGAGGTTCTCAGAGAGCCATCTGCCCAGCTTTTCATCAGGACTAAAGCTAAGCCAGTCAATCTCTGGCTCAACCCTTATGCAGTCAAGGTTTCCACCGCCTCTTCTTGCCCTTGAGCCCACACCTCCAAGGTATACGAGAGCCCAGAGACTGGCAACCACAGGCTTGAGATATCTTTCTTCTCCCAAGAGAGTAAGCCTGAACCGGTAGCCCGCTTCAAGAAAACCTCTCTCCCTTTTTTCTTTACTTCTCATGTTTACAGAATAGAGGAGATAGCCCACACCTACATGTTCTCCCTTCAGACCCTCTCTGCCAGCGTAGTCCCAATCAAGTTTATACTTTTCTTTCATCGGCCTTTCGCTTATGTGGTCTTTCCCAGAAACCTCAGACAGTTTTATCCACACCTTTCCAGCCCTTGCACCATCCTCGGTGTGCCCACCGAATATCTCCACCTCTACCTTATAGAGCTTTTCTGTGTCATCCAGTCCCTTGAGAGCCCTCCACCACCACCTGAGAAGCCCCACAAAGCTGGCGGGTCTCAGTTCTGCCTGCTGGTCTGCTCCACCTATAAAAGCCGGCGTGATAAACTCCAGCTCAAAGGTCAGCTTCTTCATGGGCTTGCCTCGTCATACACAAACTCGTTAATCAGTGAGTTAAACTCCTCTCCATACTTGAATATTAACCGACCATCCTCCCCTTTTCTGACATATACGCAGTTGTTTTCCATGCCCGAGTGGGCAAAGAAGTTTCTCTTTACATCTGAGTCGTTCCTCAGTTGCTCGGGCTTTCTTGGTCTGAAGCTCTGGTTTACAAAGTGTCCAAGCTGATTCCACTGCGACTGTGCTCTTATGCCTGCAAACCTGTTTAAGTCCTTATTCAGCAAATCCCTGTTTACATACAGTCCGTAATGCTCGTAGATATAAAAAAACTTTTCAAGGTCTTCCAGTGTAAACTCTCTGCTTTCCCTTTCTGGTCTTATGCCTGCCCTTTCTAAGGTGCGGGATATATCGCAGTAAAGGGAAAGGGCAAGGAATATGGCTATTTTCTCATCGGGTTTTTCTGGCAGGTTGTATTCGTAGGTCTTCTTCTCAGGGTCAAAGTATCCCGGGTCGTATTCCTTTAGATACCTGTCCAGCAGGGAGCTGATGGCTCTCTGCACCTTCTCCTCCGGGTCGTAGCCAAAGGTGAGTATGACCGGAGGCGTGTTGTATTTGAGGGCTTTGTAGGTGCGGTAGAAGCTTTTTAGCAGTCTGATATGTTCCCGATTGAGCCCGTGCGATAAAAGGTGTTCGTCCTTTGTGTTCTTAACTGGACTGTCAAACCATGCGTTGACCCTGATGGGAACATCGTCGTATATCTTTGCCCTTTCCACTTCCCCTCCTATGATTGGGTCCGTGTATACCATGTAGGATTCTATACTGCCCTCTCTGAAGTGCATGAGCCTGTCAAACACCACGAGATGCCTGAAGGCTTCCTTGAGAGCGTCCGCATAGACATTCAGACCCTGAGAGATGTCACAGTAAAAAGTCCTGTAGCCTCCCTCCAGATAGTATTTCAGTAGATTGAGAAAAATCCAGAACTTTATATATGGGTAGCTTCCTTCAAAGGTGTAGCCGTGAAGATTTCCGATGCTGGGGGTGTAAATGATGTCAATCTGGCTGTCTATCAATTCCCTGAGGTCTTTCTCCTCTTCTCTATACTTTGAGTTTGCAGGCAGAGAGTGGGGCAAGAAAGCCACCAGCTTAAGACCCCCACTGTAGTGTCTCTTTATTGCACAACCTGCAAGCTCACATTCAAGGACTTCATTAGAGTATACGTATCTTACCGTTCTTTTTCCTGCGGTGCCACCAGATATCCAGAAAAGTATTCTCCCACCCTCCACCACGGTAATATATTAACGCAAGTTGCAAGTTATAGCATCCCTGCACTCCAGAGCCTATGGAGATTGTAAGAAATTACCGCCATGTAGAT
>JBBFKQ010000017.1 GCA_037481935.1 Aquificaceae bacterium
ACAGAGCACAGCAGAAGCCATATCACCCATTCTTGAGCCAAGGAGGGCAATGACCACAAAGGCTATCAGGGGTGAAAGCAATATAAGTATTTCCATCTTATCCTCTCATGTCCGTTATTTCGTCGGTAGAATCCACCTTCCTCAGCCTGAATATGGCTATTATTATACCAAGACCAACCGCCGCCTCTGCGGCAGCAAGGGCAACTATAAAGAGGGCAAAGATCTGACCATCCACAAGGCTCAGATGCGCATCCGCACCCACAAAGAGAATATTCACTGCATTCAGTGCCAGCTCCATACTCATCAGGACCGTCACCATGTTTCTCCTGACTATCATGCCAAAAACACCCAGCCCGAAGAGGATTATACTCAGGGTAAGGTATGCCTCAAGGGGTATGGTCTTCATAGGTCTGCGCCTCCTTCCTTCCTATTATCACCGCTCCTATCATACCAATGAGAAGCACCAGAGAAACCAGCTCAAAGGCTAAAAAGTATTTGCTGAATAGTATACCGCCAATCACTTCCACATTACCCAGCTGCTTTATAAACTCTCTGAACTGGCCCTTTGGTGAAACGCTCACCCCTACGAGAAAGACCAGAAGCATCTCTGCATAGAGCAGAAGAACTATAGGAAAGGAGATTAAGCCTTCAACCCTGTAATGGGAGTCCTTTTTCAGAGCCTTCTCCCATGGAACTGCGGTAAGCACAAAGACATAGAATACAGTCACCGCAACGGCGTATATGAGAAGCTGAAGGGCACCCACAAGCTCAGCGCCTGCCACAAAGAATATGCCTGCCACTGCCACGAGGACGGAAAGCAAGGACAGTATCACATATATGGGGTTGGGCAGAAGCACCACACCCAGTGCAGAAACCACCGCAAGCGCAGAAAACAGGAGAAAAACCAGCCACTGTATCACCCTTCCACCTCCGGAAGTTTAAGGTCATTCTCATACCAGAGCCTCTGTCTCTGGTGGTCATCTATCCATATTCTGTCAGGCTCCTCCTCTCTTCTCCTCTGCCAGTCTCTGCCTATCCTTTCCAGCACATGGAGGTCAAGGACGGAATCTTTCCTTGTATAGCTGGCGGTTTCGTGTATATCGCTCTGGAAGAGGCAGTCCACTGGGCAGGCATCCACGCAGAAACCACAGAAGGTGCAGAGCATCATGTTCATATCAAAGACAGCAACCCTTCTTCTGCCGTCAGGCAGTTTTTCACCCTCTATCTCGAAGAGCTGGGGTACGGGGCAGGCTCTTTTGCAGAGCATACAGACAACGCACCTGCTCCTTCCAGGCTCCACCTTTATCTTAAACCTTTCTACCCACTCATCAAAGGCAGGCTGAGGCTCCTTTCCATCCACCACCTTGTGTCCAAAAAAACCTCTGAATCGTTTCGGAGGTGTGAGCTTTTCGTAGGGGTAGTGGGTGGTGATAGTCCTTCTAAAGGCTTGCCTTATGGTAATGGAAAGCCCTCTTATAAAGTCCAGAAAGAGGATTCTCTCAAGCCAGCTAAGTGGTCTTTCAAAAACTCTCTTAACCATGGTTTACCTCCATATAAGTGGTGCTATCACCGCTGTCAGCACAAGGTTAACAAAGGTAAGGGGAAGCATCACCTTCCATGCGGTGGTGGTTATCTGGTCAATCCTGTATCTGGGTAGGGTCCAATGAAGCCAGAGGACGAACAGAAACAGAAGGCTCACCTTGAGGATGAACCATACGAAAGGAGATAGAGGCCCAAGGAAGAAAAGGGGGTCAACAAAGCCCAGGAAGGGTATGTTTATGGGAGACCAGCCACCCATGAAGAGCACCACCGCAATGGCAGAAAGGGAGAGCACCTCAATATACCATTCCACCAGTGGAAAAAGACCAAACTTCATCCCCCCGTATTCCACCGTAAAGCCCGTCACCAGCTCTGCCTCCGCCTCCTGAATGTCAAAGGGAACCCTACCAGTCTCTGCCAGCATAGCAAACATGTAAACCACAAAGGCAAGGGGCTGAAGCCACATATACCAGAGCTTCTGCTCAATCTGCTTCTGCACTATGTCGTAGGTGGAGAGAGTGCCTGCAAGGATTATGGGACCCATCACCGCAAAGGTTATGACCACCTCGTAGGATACCACAATACCCGCCTTTCTCATGGAGCCTATGAGGGCATACTTGGAGTTGGAAGCCCATCCCGCAAGGGCTATGGCAAAAACTGCCATGGAGCCAAGGGCAAAGACCAGAAGAAGCCCTATGTTCACATCCGTCAGAATGGGCTTCACCTTTACTCCAAATACCTCAAACTCAGGACCGAAGGGCACCACAGCAAAGACGAGGGTAGCAGGCACAAGGGCCATCACAAGGGCAAGGTTGTATAAAAAGCGGTTTCCGTATCTGGGAAAGAGGTCTTCCTTTGTGAGTAGTTTGAGCCCGTCCGCCAGAGGCTGCAAAAGCCCATGCCAGCCCACCACCATGGGTCCAGGTCTTCTCTGTATGTGAGCAGCCACCTTCCTTTCCACCAGCGTCAGATAAGCACCAACGCCAAGAACTATGCCCAGTATGACCAGTATCTTTATGAGAGTTATGATGAGCCATGCCAGCACGCCTTCCATGTCTACCTCCAGATTCTGTTTAAATCAAGCTCTATGGTGCAGCCCTTTAGCTTAAACTCCAGTTTTTCCATGGGCTTGAAGCCCTCTGGTGTGTTTCTGTAAGCTTTCCCTTCTTTGCTTTCTGGATAAACCATGAGGTAGTAGGGCACGCCAAGCTCCTCATACTTTTCAAACTTTACAAGCTCGTCCATAAACTTGGAGTTTTCTGACACTATTTCAATGACCACCTCTGGTGTCCTTCTTATGTAATCCTGGGGCTCTTCGCACAACACCACAAGGTCAGGTCTGAAAACAGTATCCTCAGACACAACCCAGTCGAGCTCTCCAACTACAAAACAGTCACAGCTATTTTCCTCAAGAAGGTCGGCAATATACCTCAAAAGGTTTACAAAAACCTTCTGATGTGGAAACTTGGGCGAAGCCATGGCATAAGGGATGCCCTCAACGAGCTCCCAGTCTCCCTGCCACTTTGCGTAGTCCTCATAAGTGTAGTGGGGCAGATGCCTGAGCCTCATTCTCACCTCCATACTGTATTAAAGTCCAGCTCAAGCTCGCAGTTTCCTATAACAAAAAGCGGACTTTCCACCAAGACGAAGCCTTCGCCTGTGTTTCTGTAGGCTTTCCAGTTTTTTTGTTCGGGATAGACAAGAAGATAGTAAGGCACGCCGAGCTCCTCGTAAAGGTTAAACTTCACCTTTTCGTCATGTATTCTTGAGGTCTTTGATACCACTTCTACGATAAGAAGCGGTATCTCTGTGATGTATTCATCCCCCTCTTCGCAAAGGACTGCTATGTCGGGCCTTATGACCGTATCCTCTGAAACTATCCAGTCCACGTCTGAAACCACCTCACAGCCACAGGAATTTTTCTCAAGCTCTTCAGCAAGAAGCCTCTGAAGGCGAAAGACCACCCTCTGGTGAAGCCTTGAGGGTGAAGCCATGGCATAAGGGATGCCCTCAACGAGCTCCCAGTCTCCCTGCCACTTTGCGTAGTCCTCATAGGTGTAGTGAGGAATATGTTTGAGCCTCATCTGTCTATCTCTCCTACAACTGGGTCTATGCTTGCCAGAATGGTAACCGCGTCCGCTATAACTCTGTCCTTCATGAGCTTTGGATATACGCAGAGGTTATACATGGAGCCCGGTCTTATCTTTACCCTGTAGGGCTTTACGCCCCCTGTGGAGTAGATGTAAAAGCCCAGCTCACCCCTGGGGTTCTCTCCAGAAGAGTATATCTCGCCCTCTGGCACCTTTAGCCCTATGCCGTCAAGGGGTAGTTTGAGCTTTTTGGGGTCTGGGGATTCAGCAAAGAAGGGGGCGCTTCTGTTCTTTTCAAGATAGTCAAGGCACTGCTCTATGATTCTAAGGCTCTGTCTCATCTCCTCAAGCCTGACAAGATACCTGTCATATACATCGCCGCTATCTCCCACAGGTACATCAAACTCCACCCATGGGTAGGCGTCGTAGGGCTCAAACTTTCTCAGGTCGTAGGGCACTCCAGAACCTCTGGCAACTGGGCCCGTCAGTCCGTAAAAGTAAACATCCTCCCTGCTTATTACACCAACACCCACATTTCTCCTCAGCCATATCCTGTTTCTGCTCAGGATGGTTTCCCACTCTTTTAACTCTTTTGGAAACCTCTTTACAAAGGCCCTTATAACCTCAAGAGCACCCTCTGGAAGGTCCATCCGGACACCCCCAACCCTTGTGTAGGATATGGTGAGCCTTGCACCCGTTATGCCCTCTATAATGTCCATGAGTTTTTCTCTTTCCTTGAAGGCATATAGAAAGATGGTTAGGGCTCCCAGGTCAAGGGCGTAGGTGCCAAGCCAGAGAAGATGGGAGTTTATCCTCTGCAGCTCTGACATCATAGTCCTTATATACTTTGCCTTTTCTGGCACCAAGTCTTCTATTCCAAGAAGCCTCTCCACCGCCACTACCCATGCCTGATTACTGCAGAGGGCTGACAAGTAGTCCATCCTGTCCGTGTATACCAGAAACTGGTTATACATCTCGTTCTCCGCCAGCTTTTCCACCCCCCTGTGGAGCTGACCCAGTATCACATCACACTGGTAGACCCTTTCTCCCTCAAGGTCAAAGAGAAACCACATGGTGCCGTGAGTGCCGGGGTGCAGTGGTCCCCAGTTAAGCACTATCTGAGCCTTCTTCTGAAGCTTCCTTTTTTCCGTTATTTCCAGGTCCTCAAGGGTTGGCACCGGCGTGTGCATTTTGTCATAGTTCATGAGCCCCTGAAGGTTGTCGCCCCAGAGCACTTCGTTAAGAGATGGCAGGTATTCGGTGGCGTAACCCTCAAGGGGAAAGTCTTTTCTGAGAGGAAAGTGCTGGTAAGTTTCCCACATAAAAGCTCGCACCAGATTTTCGTGCCCCTCATACCGAATTCCGAACATATCGTAGCATTCTCTCTCCGCCCACTTACCTGCGAACCAGAGCTTTTCTATGGTAGGGAGCTCTCCATCAGTCCATGTTTTTACAACCACCCTCTTTCTCTCGTCCACGTTGTAAAGGATGTAGAAGGCCTGAAAGCGGGGCTTTTTGTCGGGGAAGTCCACCACGGAGTGATCAAGAAATAGCTTAAAGCCCTTCTCTTCTTTGAGGACCTTTAAAAGTTCTATAAGCCTTGCCTTTGGAGTATGAAGGGCGGTCAGCGTTGGCTTTTCCTCAATCTCGAGCCCTTCAAACCTCTCTTTCAGCTGAATAAATTCTTCTCCTTTTGCCCAGGGCATTTCACACTCCTTTAGAGACTTTCCTCTTCAAACTGCCAGTCAAGGGCATCCTTCCTCCACGCATAAAGGAGCCCGTAGGTAAGGATAAGTATAAAAAGGAACATCTCTACAAAGCCAAAGACGCCCAGATACCTGTATACTACCGTCCAGGGAAAAAGAAAGGCCGCCTCAATGTCAAAGAGCAGGAGCAAAAGACCAAGAAGATAGTAACCCTGATGGAAGGTGGATTGAGCAGATTTGTCGTAGAGTGGAACTCCACATTCGTAGGGGTAGTCCTGCATGGCTTCAGAGGTTTTTGGACCGAGTATGTAATTTACAAAGACAAACACAAGGGCTATGCTGAGCATTATTCCAAAGAATATGAGAAGCGCCATGTATTCCATAGCTTCACCTCATGAAAAGGTTTTCTGCAGAACTGCTAACAAAGCTCCATAATATTATAGGCACCGCACCCAGCAAGACAATGCTTATGGTTATGAGAAGTATGAGAGATTTCTCTGTCTGTGAAACAGACATGCCAGATGAGATTCTTGAATCCTTCATGAACATAAGGGCAGTTATTCTCAGATAATAGCCAGTTGACAGACCCGTGGCCACAATCATAACAAGAGCGAGCCACCAGAGCCTTTCAAAGGAAAGAGACATAAACACAAGAGCCTTTCCTACAAAGCCCACGGTTGGGGGAACCCCAAGAAGTGCCAGAAGCATCACCATGAAGGAAAAGGCCAGCCACGGCGTGGAGGACCTCATACCAGAGAACTGTTCAAGCCTGTTCTCCCATCCAGGAAGCCTTTCCAAAAGGGCAAGAACCATAAAGCTACCAAAGCCCATGAGAGAGTATGCTATGAGGAAGTATATGACGGCCTTGAGCCCTATTACCTCCGCCACCGCTATACCAGCCATTATGTATCCTGAGTGGGCTATGGATGAGTAGGCAAGAAGCCTTTTTACATCCTTCTGCACAAGGGCGGTAAGGTTTCCATAAAGCATGGTAAGCGCCGAGATTATCCCCACAGTGGTTATCCAGGCGTAGGCAAAGTGCTCCTGAACAAGGGGCATGAGCCTGACCACTGGAGCAAAGAAGGCAAGCTTTCCAACGGATGCCATGTAGGCGGTTATGGGAGTGGGTGCGCCCTGATAGGCGTCGGGGAGCCAGAAGTGAAAGGGCACCGCACCAATCTTTATGGCAAAGCCTATAAGAAAGAGCACAAGTCCAAGGACCAGAAAGTAATGGTTTTCTCCCACATGGGTAAGTATGTATCGCAGGTCAAGGGAACCAGAGTAGAGATACATAAAACCTGCCCCGTAGGAAGCAAGGGCTATGGAAAGCCCCCCAAGCATCAGATACTTGAATGCCCCCTCCTTGGCATTAAAATCAGACCGGAGCAGAGAGGTGAGAATGTAGAAGGATATGGAAACTCCCTCAAGTGCAACATAGAGAACCACGAGGTTGTAAGAGGAGACAAGAAACATGCCCCCAATCAGTGAAAAGCTGAGTATGTAGTAGAACTCGCCGTAGAGGGACCTTCTGTGCCTGTAGTATAAGTAGTTAAAGCCCAGAAGAGCCATGGTTAGCAGTATCATGAAAGCCTGCATGAGGCTTGAAAAGCTGTCCCTTTTATATAGGCCGTAAAAGGTTTCTCCCTCCATACCCCAGTTAAGGAGAAGAAGCAGCAGAGCCAGAAGGTATCCAATAAGGCTGATGCTGATGGCAAGCAAATGGTTTATCCTTCTGTAGAGGAGGTCAAGGCTAAAGAGGATAAAACCCGTAAAGAGAACCACCAGCTCTGGAAGTATCAGCCACAGGTCCGGATACTCTATCCTTATGATTTGCTCCATCTCAACCTCCCAGCGCTTTTGAAAGGATATGACCCAGCAAGCTGTCTATGTAAGGGTCGTAGAAGGCAAAGAATAGGAAGGGAAGAAAGCCAACCAGAAACATGGGAATAACCACAAGCAGAAAGGCGGTAAGCTTGAAGCCTCTCAGGTCAGTAAAGTGGACAAGCCTGCTCTCTTCTTTTGTATCAAGGTATAGGGTCTTGAGAAGATACAGCACATACACGGCACTGAAGAAGGCACCCACTATTACAAGAAAGGCAAGAAGAAGCGTGTATTCCCTCGCACCCACTATGGTCAGGAACTTGCCCCAGAAGGAAGAACCCCCTGGAAGACCCATGGAGGAAAAGCCCGTTATGGCAACCAGTAGGGCAAAGACGGGCATGAACTTTATGCTTCCCCTGAGTGCCTGCATGTTAAAGCTGTGAAGCCTGTTGTAAATAAAGCCCGCCATCATGAAGAGGGCTGATGAAGTAAGCCCATGAGCAAACATCTCCGTTATGCTTGCCCTCATGCCCTCCGCGTTGAGGAGAAACATACCAGTGACCACAAAGCCCATATGACTGACTGAGGAGTAGGCGACAAACCTCTTTACATTGCTCTGACTTATGGTAAACCATGAGGCAAAGACTATGGTGAATATGCCCCAGAGGACCATAATAGGCATTAGGAAAACTGAGGCTTCTGGGAAAAGTCCTATGTTGAACCTGAGAAGTGCATATGTGCCCATCTTGAGAAGTATGGCAGCAAGCACCACAGAGCCAGCAGTGGGAGCCTCTCCATGAGCATCTGGAAGCCAGGTATGGAAGGGCACGATGGGCGTCTTTACTGCAAAGGCTATGAAGAAGAGAAGAAACATAAACACTTCAAACTCAAGGCTGTAGCTGTTGTTGAGAAGGTCAAAGTAGCTAAAAGAGAACTTGCCGTATTGTCTGAAGTGCTGGACTGCAAGGCTCACTATACCAAGAAGTAGGAAAAGGGAAGACACGAAGATGTATATGAAGAATTTATAGGCAGAATAGAGCCTAAGCTTGTAGCCCCATATGCCTATCACAAAGAACATGGGCACGAGGGTTAGCTCGTAGAAAACGTAAAAGACCATAAGGTCAAGACTTGCAAAGACACCTACAAGAAAGGTTTCTGTGAGCAGAAACCATATGTAATACTCCTTGAGCCTGTGGCTTATCTGGTGGTCTCTTGTGGACCAGAGGATTGCCACAAGAGAAACAAGAGTGGTGAGGATATACATGATGTATGAAAGTCCATCAAAGCCAAGGTGAAGGTTCAAGCTTAGCTCTGGAATGAGAGGATATTTCTCCTCAAACTGGACCCTTTCAGCCTTTGAAAAGTCAAAGAAGAGAAGAGACAGTAGAGAGAGGGCAAAAACAAGCCCACCGAATATGCTGGCAATCCACTTAGAAAGCTCCTCCCTGGCAAAGAGCACCACAAGGCTGCCCACAAGGGGCAGTATCATGCTTACAGAAACTAAGGGAAAGCCTTCCATCCTTTCACCTCATGCTGTATAGTATCACGCCCAGTATGAAGACAACACCAAGAAGCAAAAAGCTCACATAGTTGTTTAGAAGCCCAGTCTGCACATTGCGCACCTTTTTACCCGTCCAGTAAGAGACCTTTGCCACGCCGTTGACAAACAGGTCCACAAGCATTATGTCCAGCTTCATCCAGAGGAACTTCACCACTCTGAAGTAGAGAAAATTTAGAAGATTAAGAAAGCCATCTATAAGCACCCTGTCACCTGCCAGAAAGATAGCCCTTGAAAGACCCATGTATCCCCTTGCCACGCCTCTGTGGTAAAGCCTTTCAGTGAAGAACTGTTCTCTGAAGGCAGTATGCAGAGGTTTTAGGGCCTCATAAGCCCTCTGAGGGTCAACAAGACCCCTAATGTAAACAAGATAAGCCACAAGTATACCAGCCACACCCACAAGCACAGACAAAAGAGCAATATCAAAATGAAGCTCCTTCTT
>JBBFKQ010000018.1 GCA_037481935.1 Aquificaceae bacterium
TTCAGGAGCATAAATTAATCCCTCCTCCAGATACTGTCAAGTAGCGTCTATGGTTTTTCATCATTTATAGCCTCCTTAAAGCTTTAGGTATTAAACTTATGTTAGACCTCTTTACATGTCAACATAAAATAAGCCGAAATCCCTTGACAGGATTTTGGGCACAGTATAAATTTATTAGTAAGTAATTCTTTACTAAGGAGGTGTAGCCATGGGTATAGGGTGGCTGGAAGTAGTGGTTGCAACCCTTCTTATCTCTCTTGTTATCAGCCTTGTCCTTGCGAGGGGACGCCATTGGCTTGAACCGGGCTTCTGGAAGGTGGCGGCGGTCATAACAAGCTCCGTTATGGCTATTACGCTGGTGCTTCTGACCTTTCACACAGTTCAGGCTATAAGCATGGGAAGCAAGCGAGTTCCTGGACCAGAGGTTATAAACAAGGAGATAGGCTATGTTTACAATGCGGACAGAAGAGCAATGGAACCCATCGTAGGAAAGGAAGTGGGTCTTTTTGGAAAGGTATGGAGCCCAAAGGAGGCAGAAGAGCTTATAACAAAGGGAAAGCTGGTTATCCAGAGCAGAAACTGCATGGATTGCCACACACTTCTTGGAAATGGGGCTTACTATGCACCGGACCTTACGAAAGCCTGGCTTGACCCAAAATGGGAAAAGCAGATAATGCCCATGGTGGGGGCAAACTCAAGGGAAGAAGCCATGAAGGTATGGCTCATGAATCCCGATAAGTATCCAACATGGGTAAGAAGGATGCCAAACCTCAGGCTTACAGAAGAGGAGGCAAGGGCTGTTGTGGCATACCTTAAATGGATGTCTGCCATAGACACCAACGGCTTTCCTGCAAACTTTCCTGAAGTTCAGGTATCAAAGCAGTAAGGAGGTGTAGCCATGGAAAGGCTGTATGAATCACAGAAGTTAGCCCTCTGGTATTTCTGGACAGCCATAATACTTTTTGGCGCCCAGCTTCTCTTTGGTCTTCTAGCTGCCATACAGTTCATTAACCCAGACTTTCTCTACGGGACCCTCAACTTTATGACCAACAGGATGCTTCACATAAACGCAATGGTCGTGTGGCTACTTATGGGCTTCATAGCAGGCATATACTGGTTTTTACCCCTTGAGACAGGAAGGGAAGTTGTAGGAATAAAGCTGGGCAAGCTTGCCTACTTTGCCTTTGTAGGCGCGGTAGCTGTCGTTGTCCTTGTGTATCTTCTCAAACAGTATGGTTCTGGTGATTTCTTTACCATGTGGTTCATAACTGAGGGAAGGGAATACATAGAAGCACCAAGGTGGGCAGACATTGGTATAGTGGCTGTAGCCCTCATAGTTGCCTTCAATGTAGTAGGCACTGCAGTTGCTGCGAGAAGATTGACGGGAATACTGGGTGTTCTAATGGTAGACCTTGCCTTTCTCTTTGGTCTTTACCTTGCTGGTATGTTCTTTACGCCAAACATATCTGTTGACCAGTTCTGGTGGTGGTGGGTTGTTCACCTCTGGGTTGAGGCAACCTGGGAAGTCCTCGTAGGCGTTCTTATGGGATGGCTTCTGATGCACCTTCTGGGAACTCCAAGGAAGATAATAGAGGCGTGGCTATATGTGGAGGTAATGCTTGTCTTTGGAACAGGAATACTGGGACTCGGACACCACTACTACTGGATAGGAACGCCAGAATACTGGCTTGGAATTGGGGGCTTTTTCTCATCCCTTGAGCCTCTACCACTCGTTGCCATGGTTATACATGCGGTTTACGACGCCGGTGTTCACAAGTTGAAAACTGTAAACAGACCTGCACTCTTCTGGGCTTTCGCTCAGGCTTTTGGAAATCTCTTTGGTGCGGGCGTGTGGGGCTTTATGCATACCCTGCCCCAGATAAACCTCTTCAGCCACGGCACTCAGCTTGCTGCGGCGCACGGACACCTCGCCTTCTTCGGGGCTTATGTATCTGCAAACCTTGCCCTCTTCTACTTTGCCCTTGGTAAAACAAGGGTTAAGGAGGGATACATACTCAACGGAACACCGTGGAAAATAGCCTATGTGGGCTTGATAATAGGCATGTTTGGTATGACAGCAGCCCTCACCGTTGCGGGTTTTGCACAGACGATGATAGAAAGGGCCACACTCGGAAGCACATGGGAGGCTTTCATGCAGGCTCAGATGCACCCTTGGATGGAGGAGGCTTTCAGATGGAGGCTCTTCTTCGGTGTTATGTTCTTCCTATCCTATATAATCCTCCTGTATGACCTTCTCACCGCCGGCAGAAGAGTTGAAGCTCTCAGGGAGGCTGAAGTTGCTGGCTGAAACCATCTATAAACTCATGCTTTACGGATTTCTGATGGTCCTCTTTGCGGGGGCCTATGCCATACTTTATGCCATGGGGAGGTTCTCAGGCCTCCCCCTCCTTACGAGAGCTTCTTATTCCTTTGCCCTTCTTCAATTTCTTTCAGGTCTTGGCATGGTCCTGTCACCCTATCTTGACCTTCTGTGGCGTGTCATAATCCTCTTCAGCACATTTGCATACCTCTTCATACCCCCAGTAATGTGGAGGGTGGTGGTAGAGATGCACAAAAGGCATGAGGAATAGGCTAAGCCTTTATCACTTTCACCTTTTCCAGGGTTATTATTCCGTCCTTTACAAGCCTTGCAAGCTCTGGAAGTATCTGGTTAACCTTTTCCTCACAGTCCACTATCTCCACCACTATGGGAAGGTCAGAGGATAGGCTGAAAAACCCTGCCTTGTGAAGGACAGAGGACTTACCGTAGCCCAGAATTCCCCTGAAGACGGTAGCACCCGCTATGCCCCTCTGCCTGCAGAACTCCACCACATATCTGTATAGAGGCTTTCCTTCATGTCTGTCATTTTCACCAAAAAAGAGCCTTACAAGAAATGCTTCTTCACACTTCATAGCCTTCAATCACCTCATCTATAACATTTTACCAAGACCATATCCCAGCCCAACAAACAGAAGCCCCAGCAGGTTGCTCAGAATCAGATAAAGGAGAGCTTTCAGCCATTCACCGTTAAACATAAGGTAGTAAGCCTCGTAAAAGAGAGTGGAATATGTAGAGTAGCCACCCAGTAGACCAGTTATGAAAAGAGCCCTCAGGTTAGGAGTTATATCAAGCCTTTCCACAAGGAAGGCAAAGAAAAAACCAATAAGAAATGCAGAAGAAAGGTTTACCACAAGCGTGCCCACGGGGAATTCTAGACCCACCCTTGTCTGGATAAACTTTGATAGGATAAACCTCAATACTGAGCCGATAGCTCCACCTATGGCAACCGCTAAGAGGAAGACCAAAGGACTGCCCTCTCAAAGGTAATAAAACCAAGGTTTTTATGTTTGGAAAGCTTCTTTATTGCTTCCATAGCTTTTGATTCTTCTTCCACGAACTCCACCACTACAGGCAAGCTGTAAGAGAGCACCTCCAGCCCCTCGTAGTGAAGCTCACCTGTTGTTCCATAACCCATTATAGACTTCAAAACAGTAGCACCACTAACTCCGTATTCTTTCAGAAGCTCCAGAACCTTCCTATAGGCAGGTTTTCCCTCAAGGCGGTCATCTTCCCTCAGAAATATACGAACGAGCACAAGCTCCATCTGATTTAAATCTTATCACAGGTTCAGGCTGGTAATATATTCTCTCATTATGGTGCAGCTGGAAATTCTCAAAGAGCAGGAGCTGAGCGGTGAGGATATAAAGGAACTTCAGGAAGAGGTGCGCAGGCTTGCAAAGGAAAAGAACGCAGTCCTTCTTGCCCACTACTACCAGAGGCCAGAGGTGCAGGATATTGCGGACTTTGTGGGAGATTCCCTGGAGCTCTCCCGAAAGGCAAGCCAGACAGATGCGGACATAATAGTCTTCTGTGGCGTGCGTTTTATGTGTGAGACAGCAAAAATCGTAAACCCCACAAAGAAGGTCCTTCATCCAAACCCTGAGTCTGGATGCCCCATGGCGGATATGATAAAAGCCGATGATGTGCTCAGGCTAAAAGAAAAGCATCCTGATGCTGAGGTGGTAGCCTACGTGAATACAAACGCGGATGTTAAGGCAGTCTCCGATGTGTGCGTGACCTCTGCCAACGCCATAAGGGTGGTGCAGAAGCTCACCTCAAAGAAGATAATCTTTATCCCAGACCAGGCACTGGGAAACTGGGTCAAAAGGCATGTGCCAGACAAGGAGTTTGTCATATGGCAGGGCTTTTGCCCACCCCACTTTGAGTTTACCGCAAGGGAAGTCATGAAACTTAAAGAACTCTACCCGGATGCAAAGGTGGCGGTGCACCCTGAGTGCCATCCAAAGGTCATAGACATTGCAGACTTTGTGGGCTCAACCTCTCAGATAATCAACTACTCCACCACGTGTGACGCCCAGAGGGTGATAGTGATAACCGAAGTGGGACTAAAGCATACCCTCATGAAGAAAAACCCTTACAAGGAATACATCTTTCCCGAGTCCATGAACTACTGCGGAACTGTCTACTGCTGCACCATGAAGGGTATAACCTTGCCAAAAGTCTACCAGACTCTCAAAGAGGAGATAAACGAGGTTAGCCTGCCGGAGGATATAATAGAGAAGGCAAAAAGACCCATACTGAGGATGCTGGAGCTTTCATGATTACCCGCAGGAAAACCCGTCAGATACAGGTGGGATGGGTAAAGGTAGGTGGAGACGCCCCCATAGTGGTGCAGTCCATGACCTCCACCAAGACCCATGACATAGAAGCAACTCTTGAGCAGATAAGAAGGCTTCAACAGGCTGGCTGTGAGCTCATAAGGGTGGCGGTGCCCCACGAGGAAGACCTGGAGGCTCTGCCAGAAATTGTGAAAAACTCTCCCATGCCAGTAATCGCAGACATTCACTTTGCACCCTCTTATGCCTTCAGGTCTATGGAAAAGGGCGTGCACGGCATAAGGATAAACCCGGGCAACATAGGAAAGGAAGAGATAGTAAGAGAAATTGTGGAAGAGGCAAAAGGAAAAGGCGTTGCCGTTCGCATAGGTGTAAACTCAGGCTCATTGGAGAAAGACCTTCTGGAAAAGTATGGCTATCCCTGTGCTCAGGCACTATTTGAGAGTGCCATGCGCTGGTCTGAAAAGTTTGAAAATTGGGGCTTTTATAACTTCAAGGTCTCCATAAAGGGCTCTGATGTGCTTGAAAACATAAAGGCTAACGAGCTCTTTGCACAGCATACAGACATTCCTCTTCACATAGGTATTACAGAGGCAGGTATGGGCACAAAGGGCATAGTAAAGTCTTCTGTGGGTATAGGTATTCTACTCTACAAAGGCATAGGTGACACGGTGAGAGTTTCGCTCACCGACGACCCCGAAGTGGAAGTGGAGGTTGCTTATAGCATTTTGCAGTCTCTTGGTCTGAGGAGAAAGGGTATAGAGATAATTGCCTGCCCTACATGCGGACGCATAGAAGTGGACCTGCCAAAGGTGGTAAGAGAGGTGGAAGAGAAGTTAAAGCACTTGAACAAGCCTCTTAAAGTTGCTATTATGGGCTGTGTGGTGAACGCCATAGGGGAAGCCCGTGAAGCAGATATAGGACTTGCCTGCGGCAGAGGCTTTGCCTGGCTCTTCAAGGAAGGCAAGCCCATAAAAAAGGTAAGCGAGGAGGAGATGGCTCAGGCGCTGATGGAGGAGGTAATGAAGTATGACTGAAAAAGAAAAGTTTGAAAAACTCGTGCAAAAAGCCCAGCTTGTAGACCAGAATGTTCAGATAAACTTTGTCCTTCTTGACCTCACACCAAGGTGGATGAAGTGCAGGAGGACAAAGAGGATTGTTTTTCAGTTTCACAAATTAGGTGAGCAAGAGGGACTGACTGCATGTGGGAAAAGGCTTGAGAGGTATCAGGTTCTGCCAGAAAGGCAGGAAAACCTTGTCATAACCCAGGTTAACATGATGCTGGGGGGGCTGGGGCTTTTAGTGTTTTTTGACCTGTGCCCTCAGTGTTTTGGAAACATAAACAGATGCAATCCCTTAGAAGAGGGGGCATAAGCCCCCGTTGAAACTTATTTGACAGACATTACCCACTGAGCCAGCTGTTTTGCCTCTGCGTCGGTCACATTCTGAGGAGGCATGGGAACAGAACCCCACACTCCTGCACCACCTTTCTTAATCTTGCCAGCAAGGTAATCAACCGCATCAGCCCTGCCAGCGTATTTCTTTGCGATGTCCGCGTAGCTTGGACCTACTTTCTTTGCCTTCATGTCGTGGCATGCCATACAGCCCTTCTGTTTTGCGAGCTGTTCGCTTGCAAAGGATGCCCCTGCAAGTCCTACAACCGCTGCTAGTGTCAGAGCTACCTTCTTCATGTTAAACCTCCTTACTTAAATTCTCTTAAGATATTATAACGCAAGTTGCAAGTTATAGCATCCCTGCACTCCAGAGCCTATGGAGATTGTAAGAAATTACCGCCA
>JBBFKQ010000019.1 GCA_037481935.1 Aquificaceae bacterium
GGTCTGAAGCAGCATATGGTCCCTCATGGGCTTGTCAAGATAAAGGCAGTAAAGCACAGGAGCGTCAAAGCCCGTAAGGAGCTTATTGGTCACGATGAGTATCTTCGGCATCTTCTCAGGGTCTTTGAAGTCCTCCCTCACCCTCTTTTCCTCCTCCTCGCTCAGATGAAACCTCTGCATAATGGGTGGGTCATTTTTGTGTGGGCTGAAGACCACCCTTGAGTATTCAGGTGGAAGATGTTTGTCCAGCTCTTCCTTGTATAAGGCACAGGCTTCTCTATCCACCGCCACAAGAAAAGCCTTGTATCCTAAAGGCTCCACATACTCCCTGTAGTGCCTTGCCACATACTCAGCTACTCTGCTTATTCTTTCTTGGCTCTTCAGCATGTTTTTTAGATGAACAGCCTTTTCAAGGACTGTGTCCAGCTCCCAAGGGTCGCTTATACCCTCTGCATCTTTTAGCTCAAGAAACTCCTTCTCTAAGGTTTCTCTATCCACCTTTAGCTCGTTGGGTGCAAGGTTGTAGTAGAGCCTGAGGGTTGTGCCATCCTCTATGGACTGGGCTATGCTGTATTTGTCAAGGTAGCCCTCTGGGTCATCTATGCCAAAGATATGAAAGGTGCTTTTCCCACTTGAGGTTTTTCCTATGGGTGTGCCAGTAAAGCCTAAGTATGTGGCATTGGGCAGGGCTCCCATCAGATAGTTGCCCAGCTTTCCGCCCATAGTCCTGTGTGCCTCATCCACAAGTACTATAATGTTATGCCTCGTATTTATATTCTCAGGCATGCCCTCAAACTTGTGGATAGTAGAGACAATAATGCCCCTTCTGTCCTGTCTTAAAAGCTCCTGAAGATATCTTTTGCTCTCCGCTATCTCCACACGCTCCAGACCCACCGCCTTTATGTTTGAAAAGAGCTGTTGCTCCAGCTCGTTTCTGTCCACAAGCATCAGAACGGTCGGGTTTTCAAAAACAGGGTCTTCTATGAGCCTTTTGGCAATAGCTAACATGGTGTAGGTCTTTCCAGAGCCTTGCGTGTGCCATATGAGACCTTTATGTTTGTCTGGGTCCTTTGCCCTCTGTATGGACTTTTCCACAGCCCTTATCTGATGAGGTCTGAGAAGAACCTTTTCAAGCCTGTCATCCTTTCTGACAAAAAGCACATAATCGCTCAAAAGCCTTACTACCCTCTCACAGCCAAAGAAAGCCCTTATCAGCTCCTCAAAACCACCCTTTATTTCTTCTCTGAAGTTATACAGAGACTTGGAGCTTGTGTTCCATGTGGCACCGTATAAAAACCTTATGGCATGAGTTATGCCAAAAACCTGCTCAACCGCCAGAAGCTCAGAAGCCT
>JBBFKQ010000020.1 GCA_037481935.1 Aquificaceae bacterium
TAACGCAAGTTGCAAGTTATAGCATCCCTGCACTCCAGAGCCTATGGAGATTGTAAGAAATTACCGCCATGTAGATTTTCACAAAAAGCCCTGATAAGCTCACAGAATAAGGTCTAAGCCCCAAAAACCTTCTTAATACACTAAAAACACTCTCCGCAAACCTTCTGTATACCCTCTTCACATACTCAACCCACTCACCCTCATACCTCCTCTCCTTCTTTGTCCTTAAAGGCGATAACCTTATGCCCTCCTCCCATAAAACATCCTCCATCTGATAATTCCTGTATGCCTTATCCCCTATGACCTCCCTATCTCCTACACCATAAAAACTCATCTCTGAAAGCCCCTCTATATCGTGTCTGCTACCCTCAAGCAGACAAACTTCTCTGATTAAACCATCAGAACCCATAAGTGTGTTGAGTTTGAAACCATAAAAGTATTCCCTTTTGCTTGGAGTGTATCCTCTGTATACCTCACCTCTCAAGGTTTTGCATGTCCATATGCGGGCGTTTTCACATACCTTGACTGGCATGCAATCAATCAGATAGTATTTATCCCTTCCCTCAGACATCATGGCAAGGTTAAATATGATGCTTTGCATGTGAGGCAATAGTTTTTCAAGCCTTCTTGAGAAAGTGGATTTGTCAGGGACTTTAGGAAACAGATGAGAACAGAAGGCTTTTATCCACTCAAGGGCTTTTGAGTAGTTTCCAGAGAATTCTGTGTGTGCTATGATAGCCATGGTCATTATCTCTGAGCTTGATACGGTTGTCTGAGGCTCGTCATGAATGCCGATGTTTTTGAGCAGGTCATCAATAAGGACGAAGTATGTTACAATTTTCTCTTCTATCATCTTAATCCTCCCTATGGGTTTTCCATGGGGAGCTTTTTTT
>JBBFKQ010000021.1 GCA_037481935.1 Aquificaceae bacterium
CTGAATCCATAGGTCTAAGGAGGGGAACCTGGGGAACTGAAACATCTAAGTACCCAGAGGAAAAGAGATCATTCCCCTAGTAGTGGCGAGCGAACGGGGAACAGCCTAAACCGGTCTATACGTTACAGGCCAGGACCGCTGTAAGATCGGTGTAATAGGGGCTGAGCGGAGAGCATCCTGGTGCTCTCGGGAAGTTACAAAATCTCATCTTAACCGAACCCGCTGGAAAGAGGGCCAAAGAGGGTGAAAGCCCCGTAGGTGAAAAGATAGAGATCTTCCTGGTTCAGCTACCTGAGTACCGCGGGACACGTGAAATCCTGTGGGAATTTGCGAGGACCACCTCGTAAGGCTAAATACTAACCAGTGACCGATAGTGGACCAGTACCGTGAGGGAAAGGTGAAAAGAACCCCGGGAGGGGAGTGAAATAGAACCTGAAACCGTATGCTTACAAGGTGTGGGAGTCCTGACTTGTCAGGATGACCGCGTGCCTTTTGTAGAATGAGCCGGCGAGTTACTCAGTATAGCAAGGTTAAGTGATAGTAATCATGAAGCCGTAGCGAAAGCGAGTCCGAATAGGGCGATTAGTTATACTGAGTAGACCCGAAACCGAGTG
>JBBFKQ010000022.1 GCA_037481935.1 Aquificaceae bacterium
GGTATGTAGCTGTCTAATGCATCAAGTAATGCCTGTATGGGTTTGTACTCCTCTGCATTAGGGTCGTTGCTTCCACTCTCAAGAGCTTTTAATGCTGAACCCCTCACTACAGGTATCTCATCTCCAGGAAATCCATACTTGCTTAATAGCTCTCTTACTTCTAACTCTACTAAGTCAAGTAGCTCTGGGTCATCTACCATGTCTACTTTGTTCATAAATACCACTATGTATGGCACTCCTACCTGTCTTGCAAGTAGTATGTGCTCCCTGGTCTGAGGCATTGGTCCATCATTGGCTGCTACTACCAGTATGGAACCATCCATCTGCGCTGCTCCTGTTATCATGTTCTTTATGTAGTCCGCATGCCCAGGACAGTCTACATGCGCATAATGCCTCTTGTCTGTCTCATACTCTACATGAGCCGTGTTTATCGTTATTCCCCTCGCCTTCTCCTCAGGTGCATTGTCTATCTGGTCATAGCTCCTAAACTGTGCCATGCCCTTTAAATTCAAATACTTAGTTATTGCCGCCGTTAATGTGGTCTTCCCATGGTC
>JBBFKQ010000023.1 GCA_037481935.1 Aquificaceae bacterium
CCGACTGCCTCCCTTCCATCAACGGCATTCGGAGTTTGATTGAGTTCGGTAAGCCCTAAGCCCCCTAGCTCATTCAGTGCTCTACCTCCGTTGATTACTGAGAGGCGCTAGCCCTATAGCTATTTCGGGGAGAACAAGCTATCTCCGGGTTCGTTTGGCATATCACCTCTACCCACACCTCATCCCCTAACTTTGCAACGTTAGTAGGTTCGGGCCTCCACGAGCTTTTACACCCGTTTCACCCTGGACATGGGTAGCTCACCCGGTTTCGTGTCTAATCCCTGCGACTCACCGCCCTTTTCAGACTCGCTTTCGCTACGGCTTCGGGTGTCTCTCCCTTAACCTCGCCACAGAGATTAACTCGCAGGCTCATTCTCCAAGAGGCACGCTGTCAGGCCTAGCGCCGCGTCCTGCATTCCTGCAGGCCACCGTCACGCCATTAGCCCTCCAACTGCTTGTCAGCTCGTGGTTTCAGGTTCTATTTCACTCCCCTCACCGGGGTACTTTTCACCTTTCCCTCAC
>JBBFKQ010000024.1 GCA_037481935.1 Aquificaceae bacterium
CTTATCAGACTCGGTTTCCCTTTGGCTTCAGGGCTACTACCCCTTAACCTCGCACGATAGAATAACTCGCCGGCTCATTATGCAAAAGGCACGCAGTCACTAGATCTACCTTTCGATAAACCTAGCTCCTACAGCTTGTAGGTCAATAGTTTCAGGTTCTATTTCACTCCCCTTCCGGGGTTCTTTTCACCTTTCCCTCACGGTACTCGTCCACTATCGGTCACTGATTCATATTTAGCCTTGGATGATGGTCCACCCAGCTTCCCACAGGATTCCACGTGTCCCATGGTACTTAGCCTTTTCACTCACAGTCTATACATTATTTCGAGTACGGGACTTTCACCCCCTTCGGTCAACCTTCCCAGATTGTTCCTCTATAATGTATACCCTGTGCATAAGCCGTCGTATGCTTATATGTGAAAGGCTGCAACCCCGAATAAGCAACGGTACGACCCTTTAACACTTATTCGGTTTAGGCTACTCCCATTTCGCTCACCACTACTTTG
>JBBFKQ010000025.1 GCA_037481935.1 Aquificaceae bacterium
GGGTTATTTCCTTCGTCACCCCATCGCAAAGAATGGAAGGGTCGGAATATTAACCGACTGTCCATCAGCTCCGGCTTTCGCCATTGCCTTAGGACCGCCTAACCCTCCGCCGATTTTCGTTGCGGAGGAAACCTTGGACTTACGGGGTCCGCTGTTTTCAAGCGGATTGCGATTACTCATGCCAACATTCTCTCTTCTATATCCTCCATTCGCCCTCACGGATCGAACTTCAACGGATATAGAATGCTCTCCTACCTTTAGTTTTGTTTTTTTTAAAAAAACAAAACTAAATCACGTCTTCGGCATCTTGCTTAGCCCCGGTAAATTTTCGATGCTATTATCCTCGAATAGTGAGCTGTTACGCACTCTTTAAAGGATGGCTGCCTCTAAGCCAACCTCCTATCTGTCAGAGGATAATAACTTTCTTTCACACTTAGCAAGAATTTAGGGGCCTTAGACGGTGATCTGGGCTGTTCCCCTTTTGACCATGGAGCTTAGCCC
>JBBFKQ010000026.1 GCA_037481935.1 Aquificaceae bacterium
TTACATACCGATTTAGGGTTGCTAATCTACCGTGTGGAGTTGAAACTATTTATAATATAGCATAAGTTTTTGTGCTTGTCAAGTGTTGCTAATCTACCGTGTGGAGTTGAAACTCTCACAAGATAGAAAAGCTGATGAAGGAAATAGAAGTTGCTAATCTACCGTGTGGAGTTGAAACTGAGTCCTTAAGAGAAGACATTGACATTAAGTAGTGCTAGTTGCTAATCTACCGTGTGGAGTTGAAACTGCTGAGCAAGGCTGTGGCTAACAGGTGGGCCAAGTTGCTAATCTACCGTGTGGAGTTGAAACTTCTGAAGCGAGATATACACTTTACGAGGATGTCGTAGCAGGTTGCTAATCTACCGTGTGGAGTTGAAACTACACAAAAGAAGAACTTACACAAGCTATCAATGATTAGTTGCTAATCTACCGTGTGGAGTTGAAACTGCTTATACAAGTTATAAACATCTCTGAAAAGATACGTTGCTAATCTACCGTGT